>JBARZW010000471.1:0-4797 GCA_049650305.1 Promineifilaceae bacterium (SeqCode) | reverse complement strand
CCCAGCGGTCAACTTACGATTTCGGAAGTATCGGACATCATTGCGGTTGATCCAAAATTCCTCAAGGGGCGCCAGACACAGAACGTCTTACGGCTGATGTTCGACAGCCTCTACCACAGAGACGATGATATGCAAATCATTCCCTGGTTGGCCACCTCACTGGAGAACCCAGACGAACTTACCTGGCGCTTCCACTTACGCGAGGGGGTGAAGTTCCATAATGGCAACGATTTCAAAGCCAACGATGTTAAATTCAGCATCGAACGGCTGATGGAAGAGGATTCTGTATGGAATGCGCGAAGCTTCGTGGACAGAGTCGAGGTTGTCGATGACTACACCGTAGATATCATCACCCAAGAACCCTTCGCTGCTTTCATGACCCGCCTCGTCCTCTGGCACATGACTGATGAGGAGTACTTCAACGAAGTCGGGGAGGAAGGCTTTCTGGAAAGTCCGGTTGGTACCGGCCCTTACGAGTTCGTGGAATGGGTTAAAGACGAACGGGTAGTGCTGGAAGCCAACGAGGAGTATTGGGGCGGCGCTCCCCAGATCAAGACGGTCATCTTCACACCTATTCCAGAGAATGCAACCCGGCTAGCCGCTTTGGAGGCGGGCGATGTCGATATCGCTACGGAGGTTCCGCCCGAGTATGTCGATCAACCAGGTGAGGGTGTTGAGATGGCCACTGTACCCGGTACCCGTGCCTTCTACATTGGCATGAACGTCAACGTGGCGCCCTTTGATGACATACGAGTCCGGCAGGCCATGAATTACGCCGTTGACGTCGACTCCATCATTGAGTTTGTACTGAACGGGTTAGCCAGACCCATTGACAACCCCCTGTTGCCCGAAGCTTTCGGCTACGCTGCAACCCCAGTCTATCATTACGATCCCGAAAAAGCCATGGCCTTGCTGGCTGATGCCGGCTATCCTGATGGTTTTGAGATGGAACTGGACACACATCCTGCTTTGAAGGAAATCGCTGAGGCTTTGGCCGGTCAACTAAGCGCTGTCGGCATCGACGCCACCGTTAATGTCATGGAGAGACCCGCCCTCGTCGCTAAGTATGAGCCAGGTGGCAGCCAGACCTTCGTGACCTCTTGGGGTAACTCAGAAGCTGATGCCGATGGCATCCTGACCAAACAGTTTACCTCCACGCGCTACGGTTGCGACCTGTTAACGTACGAATACCCTGACCCGCTATCCGGCTTTGGCGATGAGGCTAAGGGTTGTTACTATACCGGTTACGGCAATCCGGTTGTCGATGCGGCTGTCTACGAAGGGAAGATAAATGTTGATCCCGCGGTGCGACAAGCAGCGTATTACGAGGCGCTTCAAGTCATTGTCGAAGAGGCACCATGGGTCTTCCTGTACAATCCCTCGGAGGTCTTCGCTCAGAGTAGTCGGGTTGAAGGCTGGATACCTCGTTCCGATGCCCTCATTAATCTGGAGAATGCTTGGGTTACGGAATAACATTCTGATGACCCTGCCAGCTCCCCCCCCTCAAGGGGGGAGCTGGAACGAAAGCGGCGGATGTTGGATTAAACTGTGACCCACATTCTTGACCCACATCTAGTGGTGATCGAGCAGTGGGGGCCGCAAGCGACAATCGATACCGCCACTGGTGCTTGACTGACCTGCGGATAACTTTTTAGACAAATGCCGGGGCATATTCACACGGCGACGGTTTGAAGATTATCTTCAGGTCAGTTAAGCTGATAGGATCAACTACTCCTGGTTTCAATTTGGTCGTTTGTACCGAGGCGTATAGCGGAGGTAGGGCGTGCAATATCTGCTTAGGCGGCTGTTTCTAACTGTTCCGGTCCTCCTTGGCGTGACGATCATTGTCTTCACTATCATGCATGTAATCCCGGGTGATCCGGTCCAGCTCATATTCTCTGGAACTGGCGCCAGCCTCGAACAGCGGCAAGCGATGCGCCATGCGCTGGGACTCGATCGCCCACTGCCGGTACAGTATGTGATCTATGTATCCAATGCAATTCGTGGCGATCTCGGCCAGTCTATTCATTTTAAGCAGCCTGTTACGGAATTGATCCTGGAGCGGATGCCGGCCACCATAGAGTTGACGATGGCCAGCCTTTTCATCGCCCTGATTATTGCCTTTCCCGTTGGCATTATTTCAGCCCTAAAGCGTAACTCGGCTGTTGACCATTTGGCCATGACCGGCGCTACTTTGGGCATTTCCTTGCCAACTTTCTGGGTCGGTATCCTGCTGATCATGCTAGTCGCCGTCAATCTCGATTGGCTCCCGGGCTTTGGCAGAATCAGTTACGAGGCAAATCTTGAGAAGGTGACAGGCTTTCATCTAATTGATTCGCTTATTACCTGGAACATTCCTGCGTTCAAAGATGCCCTCCTTCACCTGATCTTGCCTGCTATTGTATTGGGGATTGCCGCGGCCACATTTACCACGCGCCTGGTTCGATCCAGCATGCTGGGGGTCATCCGCAAAGATTATGTGGTCACTGCTCGAGGCAAGGGGTTGTCGGAATGGACAATACTCACCCGCCATATGCTGCGCAATGCCCTCATTCCTGTGATAACACTCATTGGCGTGATGATTGGGGCGCTGCTGGGTGGTGCTGTGGTGACGGAGACTATCTTTGCCTGGCCCGGCATCGGGCGGCTTGTCATTCAAGCGATTAACAATCGTGACTTTCCTGTGGTGCAAGGTGTCGTGCTCTTTTTTGCAGTGATCCGCCTCGTAATCAACTTTGTGACTGATGTGCTTTACGTGTGGTTGGACCCGCGTATCGGCCATGTCTGAGACGGGGGGTCAGGTGACTGCATCAATAGAGCCGCCTGAGCTACTCACGCCCCACCAGAGTGAGCTTAAGCGCATATTTCGGACTTTGCTGCTAAGTAAAACCGCGGTTTTTGGGGCGATCGTGTTTGGTATATTTGTACTCACAGCCATTCTAGCACCGGTTCTCGCGCCCCATGACCCGGATCAGCAGAACCTAGAGCTCAGGCTGGCGCCGCCCATAGGACTCGGAATGGAGGGTGCAAGTTTTGAACACCCGTTGGGGAATGACAATCTAGGGCGTGACATACTCAGCCGGCTCATCGTTGGCTCACGCGTATCATTATTGGTAGGAATAAGCGTAGTCGCTATGGCCAGTTTGGCGGGCAGCGCGGTTGGTGCGATGTCTGGATACTACCGGGGTAAGTTTGACAACGTCGCCATGCGTGTTGTCGACGTCTGGATGGCTTTTCCACCTTTGCTCCTGGCGATCGCTTTTGGTGCTGCTCTAGGTTCAGGAGTAATCAATCTCGTTTTCGCTTTGGCTCTGGCCAGCTGGGTGGTTTACAGTCGCGTCGTCAGAGCAGAGGTTCTTGTCCTCCGAGAACAAGAATTCATTCTGGCAGCTCAGGCCATAGGCGCTACTGAAACGCGAATCATTACGCGCCACATCCTGCCTAATGTGTTGCCACCGATCCTGGTGATCGCCACCCTCCAAATGGGCACGATCATTATCGCAGAGGCATCTCTCAGTTTTCTGGGCATTGGCGTTCAGAGTTCGGTACCCACGTGGGGGGGGATGCTGGCCGATGGCCGCGAGTTTATGCGACAGTCATGGTGGATGGCTACCTTTCCCGGTATCGCCATTAGCATCGTGGTGTTGAGTGTCAATTTATTTGGTGATGGGTTGCGAGACGCTCTGGACCCACAACTCAGAAAAAGATGAGAAGGTTTCAAATTTAGCCAGATTCAGGTCATGGAGCAATATCAAGAGGAAAACAGTTCATGTCCGTGCAAGGGGAATTAATACAGAAGAAAGAGGAAATCGTCGCCAGAAACGGCATGGTCGTCGCCGAATGCGCCGAGGCGGCCGATGCAGGGCTTGAGATCTTCGAGAGAGGCGGTAATGCCGTCGATGCGGCCGTGGCGACCGCTTTTGCCTCCTGCACCTGTGAGCCTGCCATGGCCAGCCTGGGTGGAGGGGGGGCTGCCCTGATCCACCTGACTGACGTGGAACGGACGACCGCCGTTGAATTCGAGGGCCGCCTCTCAAAGTCGGCCACTGAAGACATGTTCATCGACGATTTGTTACCTCTGGGAATAGAACCGCACCCCAGTTTTGGCTGGCGGGGCACGAGGAACAACGTTGGCTGGATGGGCTATCGCTCGCTGGGAGTTCCGGGCCAGGTAGCAGGACTGTGTGAGATCTTGGAACGCTTCGGATCGATGAGCCTGGAGGAAGTGATTGCTCCGGCGGTCAGGATCTGCGAGGAAGGCTATGAGATAAACAAATACTACGCTCTGATGATTGGCAGCAATATGAAGCTCCTGGAACAGTATCCGCCTATCAACAAACTGCTCCTCCCCGGTGGATATCCGCCGATCCCGTCGAGTCAATATAATAAACCCACCATCATTGTGCAGAAGGAGTTGGCGGAGACCTTGCGCAAGATAGCCCAGGGAGGTGCCGCTGCCTTTTACCGAGGCGATATCGCCAAAGACATTATTGCCGATACAGCTCCTCATGGTTCTATTGTTACCTCGCAGGATTATGCCGACTACCAGCCCAAATGGTACGATGAAGGCCTCACAGGCACTTATCGCGGTTATGCATTAGTCTGTATGCCAGAGGTGTTTGGTGGCATCCAGGTTCTGCAGACGCTGAATCTTCTCGAGGGCTTTGACATGCCTTCTATGAAACACAATAGCGCCCACTACCTGCACCTCCTGGCCGAATGTTTCCGCCGGGCCTGGGTGGATCGCTTCAGATACATGGGCGATCCCGAATTTGAAGAGGTTCCTATCCAAGGGCT
>JBARZW010000470.1:0-10106 GCA_049650305.1 Promineifilaceae bacterium (SeqCode) | reverse complement strand
CAATTCTGGAATTGGCAGGAGTTGGAAGATAGCTCGGGTGGCTGTTTTGATGGCGCGATCTTGGAGATCACTCCCGACAGCGGCGCTAACTGGAATCAAGTACCCAACAGCTCGCTGTTGACGGACTCTTATGCGGGACCTGTGTCCACAACCTACAGTAACCCACTGGCTGGCCTCGACGCCTGGTGCGGCGACCCTCAGGATTGGCTTGAATCGGTGGTCGACCTGAATGCCTATGCCGGTGAAACCGTGCAATTCCGCTTCAGGTTAGGTACAGATAGCTCTGTATCCAGAGAGGGATGGTACATCGACGATATGGTCGTGCAATCATGCCAGATCTCAGTCTTCCCATCCTACCTGCCGCTTATTCAGGATGGTGCGACGCCTTGGCTGTTGATCAAGATCTAGCCTGATTGAAAATTCAAGAAAGGTCCGGCTGTTGAAGCTGGACCTTTTTTCATCCCTCACGGTGTGGAATAGAGAGCTGCGGTCCAGTTTCAACAGCGCCTAGCCTGCCAGTCGCATCCCAGTCGAGAACAGTATCGTCGCAGCCACTAGGATAGACTGACTTAAGATCGTTCGCCTTCCTAAGATCGTTTAAGCAATGAGTCCAATAACTTAACATAACGTCCAATATACCGCCTCAATTTCTGTGCGATGTCTTACTTCTGGGACCCTTGCCCTGCATCTTTGGCAGATGCCTCCTTGGGAGATGCCTCTATGGCATAGCGCACCTGCGACGCGCAATCCTGGAATTCCGCCGTACCCTGCATTTCCAGCAGTCTTGGACGGGGCAAGGATATGGAAATCCGCTCGGTGAGCGTTCCCGGACGTCCTGTCATGACCAAAACCTCATCCGAGAGTAGAACAGCTTCCGGAATACTATGGGTGACCATGAAGACTGTTACTGGCCTAGCGTGCCATATTTGCAATAACTCCTGCCCCATTCTTTCTCTCGTTAAGGCATCTAGCGAACCAAAGGGCTCATCAAGCAATAATATCGAAGGACGGTGGACTAATGCCCTGGCTATAGCAACGCGCTGGGCCATACCGCCAGATAATTGTGCCGGATAGCTGGACTCAAAACCCGACAAGCCAACCAACTCTATCATCTGCTCGGATTCTAGAATCGCTTTCTTGCCGTTGACGCCCCTGATCTCGAGCGGTAGACGCACGTTGTCGATGACAGTGCGCCAAGGCATCAAATTATCTCGCTGAAAGACGATTCCTATCGGATCCCCTACTTTTTCAGGTGAACCCCCCTTAAGAAAAATCTTTCCTTCGCTTGGCCTGAGAATGCCACCTAAAATCCGTAACAGAGTTGATTTGCCGACTCCCGAGGCGCCAACTAGTGAAACGTAAGAGCCGGCCTTGATAGACAGGGAAATGTCGGTGATCGCCGCGACGCCGTCTGGAAACGTATGCGCTAGTGACTCTGTGTAAAGAAGCGGCTCCGGTTGCTGGTTCATGTTAGGGTTGGTTTGCCAGGACAAATTCGTTGGTGTATGCCTCGCTAAGACCATCGATCGGTGCATCCAGAAAACCGATCTGGAGCAAGGCATCCTGGGTGCGTCGCCAGGATTCCAGCGCCGTTATCCCAAGCGTGTCTGCACGCCACAACTCTATCGAGGCGTCCAACACATTCCTTCGACTATCATCTAAACCTTCAACGTAGCGCTGGCTTATCTCGTACGCTTCCTCCGGATCGGCTATCGTATCGGCGATGCCCTTGAGAGTAGCCCTGACAAAAGCGGCGACCATATCTGGATTCTTTGAGACGAGTTCTTCGCTCGTGATAAGACCGTTGGCGACTAGATCTGCTTCATCCGCTACATAGATAACGTTTACCGCTTCTCCAAGTTGTTCTAGCTGGAGTGGTTCATTGTTAGCGTAACCGACGACGGCTTCCACCTGATCGGTCAGCAGCGATTCTACCTGTGTAAAGCCTATATCACTGGGTTCTACATCTTCGAGTGAAAGGCCGTTGGCTGCCAGAAGACCGGCGAATCCAACGTAGCTAGCTCCGAAGAATCCCGGCAGACCGACGTGACGGCCGCGTAAGTCTAACGTTCGTTCAATGCCGCTGTCAGATTTGCTAATTACCGCGATCGGGAATCGTTGGAACCACTCGAGTATGTAGACGACTGGAATCTCCTGAGCGCGAGCTAAGATAACCTGTTCACCACTCACGATGGCGAAAGGCACCTCTCCTGCGCCAACAAGAGCCAGCCCATCCGTCTCGAAGCTGTAATCAAAATCGACCTCAAATCCTTCGTCGGCGAAGTATCCCTTGTGTACTGCGACGTAAAACGGAGCATATTGAGGATCGGGAATATATCCCATCGGCAGACTAAACTTCACCGGATTTTCAGGCCAGGAAAGGCTCGAGTCCGCCTCTACGTCGGAATCACCCCCGGTCGCTGGGAGAGTGTCGGCCGCAACGGTTTCCTGTTCTATCTCTAAAGAGGATGAATCATCGGCATCACATGCAATCACTAGCGAGAGTATCGCGACTAACACACAGAAAGTTCTTATCATTCTTTCCACCTCCGGCCGCAATAAGGCTCTATTTTCCGTTAACAACCTGCCAGCGGAGAAGTCGCTTTTCAAGGAGAGCTACCAGTCCATACATCGTCAAGGCAATAACCGCTAGGGTGAGCAGGATGACGAACACCAAATCCGTCTTGAACTGGTACCTAGCTGTCACCAGTAAATACCCTAATCCTTGGCTTTTCGGCTGCACGAATTCGCCTACAAGCGCGCCAATGACCGCCAAGGTCGCCCCTACTTTCAATCCTGCCAGCAGAATCGGCATCGAAGCTGGTAATTCCAGCTTGCGAAATATCTGCCATCGAGACGCCCGTAGAGAATGCATCAGATCGTAGAGCTCTGGTGGTACATTTCGCATGCCGGTGACGATGTTGATCGTCACTGGAAAAATTACGACGAGAACTGCGACCGATACCCTGCTCCAGTATGGTGAGCGAATCCATATGGTTAACAGTGGTGCAATCGCAATAATCGGTATGGCTTGTGATGCGATTAGATAAGGGGAGATTAGGCGTTCCGCCAGGGGTGACTTCGCCAGCAAATATCCTAACGGTACGGCAATCAGGCAAGCTATGAACAGCCCTGGAAGGACTTCACTTACCGTGTGCAGGGTGTGTTTCACCAAACGACCGTCGCTGACCACTAACTGGAGCTGATTCCCAACATCGGCCGGTCCCGGTAGAATGAAGCGATCATAACCCCCGATCATCACCAGGAGTTGCCAGAAAGCGATTAGCAAAACAAAGGAAAACACTATGATTTGCCAGGCAGGTCGTGATCCGAGCCAGCGCATAGTTAAACCTCACCTACAATAGTAACCAATAATTCTATTGACCATTCCGGGGTAGGGGGCGCAGCGAGGTAAAACAGCGACTATCACGAAAAAGCCCCGCCGAATTCAGGCGGGGCATCGCGACAGTACGCGCATCGTTTCGCATACCTTCTCCCATCCAGACTTTCACTGTCGGCTCTGGATTTTCACCAGATCCACCCATTTGGGTTCGCGGGCTTGGCCTGCGTAGGCCTCACCGCCGATCGGGAATTGCACCCTGCCCCGAAGGTAATCAGGCTGGAATACTTTAAAGAAGCCACTCAGCACGCATACATGCATGCTCTTTGGCTCGCGAACCAGCCATCTATTGATTTGTTCGATCCGTCTTAAATTATAGCTTGGACGTTTATGCTAGCAATTTCCCGACTAGATTGCTATTAAGGGTTAATGAAGAGAATGTCAAGCAGACTCTCTGAATACTTATTAGATCCGTTGTCCCCGTGCCCTCAAAGAAGGCTTTCTATCAGCGAGACATTCAAATCCGTCAGTTATCACTCCTCGCTATTTTCGGTAGGCTCTACTTCGGGTTCCGTTTCGTGTTCTTGTTTTACATCTTCTGAAGCAGGTTCGACGCTTGCCTGTGCACTGGCGATACCCGGAAGCTGTTTTAGCGCATCCATAAGGTTGACACCGGTCAAGGCCTCAATGGTTGTTGGTACCTGGGCTATGATATTGGTAACGTCTTCAGTGATCTTCGATGCACCGGCGCCACCTCCATCCCCGCCGGTGTTGATAATGACTATCCGGTCGGTCTTGGCCAGAGGGGCAGCGACTGCGGCAGCGACTTGAGGCAGCGCGTCTATGATCTGCTGAATGACAGCCGCCTGCGTATACTGTTTCCAGGCTTCGGCTTTCTTGGCCGTCGCCTCGGCTTCAGATAGACCTTGTTGACGAATAACCTCAGCTTCAGCCAGACCTTTAGCCTTGGATGCGTCGGCCTCCGATAGTCCAGTCTGTCGAATAACCTCAGCCTTGGCCATACCCATTGCCTTCGACGCGTCCGCCTCGCCTTGACCTCGCCTTCGTATGGCTTCTGACTCGCCTTCAGCCTCAGTCTGAAGCTGGTACATACGGGCGTCCGCCAAGGTTCGAACACGGAATTGCTCCGCTTCTGCGGGTTTTTTAATGGTGGCGTCAAGCTCCTTTTCCCTGCGGGCGATTTCTTGTTCTTGGACCTCGATACGCCTCTGTTTCTCTACAACCTCGATCTGAACTTCCTCTGCCTTTACTTTCTGGTTCTCGATATTCTGTTGGATGACGTAAGCCAATTCAGCCTCGGCATTCTTCCGGTTGATCTGGGCCTGGTACTCAGCTTTCTGAACCTCATAATTCTTCTGCGCTTCCGCGATCTTAGTCTCGGCTCGGAATTTTGCTGACTCTCCTTCCTGCCGCGCTTCTGCACTCTTGATAGTGGCATCCCGAGAGGCTTCAGCTTCACCGATGTCCGCGTCACGTTTAACCTGAGCGATTCTCGGGCGGCCTAATGCTTCTAAGTAGCCTTCCCCGTCGCTGATGTCCTTGATGACGAAGGAGACGATCTCCAGACCCATGCTGGCCATATCGTCGCCCGAAACCTCCTGAACTTTCTGGGCGAAGGCCTCCCGGTCACGATAAAGCTGTTCCACGGTGAGCGTGCCTAGAATGGCTCGCAAGTGGCCGGCTAACGTCTCATGCGCGACATGCTCGATCTCGTCCTCAGTCTTCGACAAAAACTGGATGGCGGCCGTTCGGATGGAACTCTCGTCGCTGCCAATTTTGACCTGGGCGACTCCATCAACCGTAACGGGCACACCCTGGCTTGTGGGGACATCGGGAGTAGTGATATCGATCGTCATGATCTCCAGTGAGAGATCGTCAACACGCTCCAATACTGGCCAGATAAAGGCCCGGCCGCCTGTTACAATTCGGAAATTATGCTGGAGATCAACCTCCCCAGCTCTAGTTTCACTACGACCCGATATGACCAGCACCTCGTTCGGGCCAACCTTTTTTACCCGGCTGGCGTAAACGAAGGCCAGAGCGAAGAAAGTGAAAATTCCCAGTATGATGAGAAGCGGAATTAAATATTGCATCTTGCCTTCCTCCAAATAACTCCACAACCGTCTCGATATCCCGACCGAACTCGGTAAGGCTGAAGCCAGGTCGAATTAGCCTGACCCAGACGGTAAAATCGCTAATCGAATGGTTCTACTATGGCGACCCGTCCCACTATTTTCTTAATAACGACTAAGCTGCCGGTCCGGATCTCTTTTCCATCTCCCGATCGAGCACCCAACCTCGCCCGACCACTTACGATTGTAAAGGCGATTTGACCCTGACCTTCGCTTGGGATCGTGACAGTTACCTCAGCTTCGCGACCGACTGCATCACGTTCTAGCGAGAAATGGCTTGACTTACTTGGTGACAGGACATAGAGGAAAAAAGCCTGCGCCAGCCCGCCAAAAACAATACCAACCCCTGTGGCCCAGAGTACGCTAGGAATGGACTCCATCTCAAGCCACACGTGCGTAATGAGGCCCGTCAGACCAAATGCGGATCCAAAGACCGCGGCCGAGAAGGGGCTGATGCCTACTAAGTCGAAGGGGCCCTCGCCGTCTGCGTCAAGGTCGAAATCTATTACTTGATCAAGACCCGCGCCAATGAGGCTAAGGAAGGCGAAGATAAAGCTAAGGACAACGATGCCGGCATACACAACGTCCAGCATTATGTGCTCCTAATCAATCACTGTCGCCAAATTGCTGTTACACGCATTGTCACAGCCTGGTTACCGCTGTCGTGTAGTCTAGATGTGACATTCGTACGCAATCGAAGCGTGTGCTCTCTGTTTTTTCGGATTGTCCACCAGACCTCACCATTATACTGGCGAACGATGGCTTGTACCAGCGGCTTCGTCAGACAAAGACATCCAGGATTCAATCGCCTCTACTATTCTACTATACGAATAAATATCTCTGAAAGTTGTAGCCATCCTAGCGGATACCGCCTCCACAAACAGGGCAGGTAAACCCCGATCGCGGTCGCTTGCCCTGCAGGGTTCTGACCATCAATAATTCTTATCCTCGAGTCAATAATTGGGATTGAGAGAGGAGTGATATGGCAATGTGAGGACCGATTCTTCGCAGCATCGAGTCAGCAAGTTCGCACTTCATTAGTATTCAATGAATACGTCTGGATTGTGCTATACTTGTTCGCTGGCGACGGTAGGAACAACTGCTGTAATATAATCAACTCATTCGGTTGGTGACGCCGTAGAGTATTCCTTGAAACCCAAAGGTAACAAGAATACTGAACTTAACACAAAGCATCACTGGTAATCAGATCGGTTGTTTGGGAAATTACCCCGAATTCGGGAGTCCCCAAGTTGATGGTAGGTAAACTTACCGAGCGAACTATTCGTTGGTTACCAGGAACTTTCAATAGAAAACTATGTAGGAGAACCAATAAAGATGGCGAAGAAGAAGAAAAAAGTAAAACGGCGAAGAACTACCTCTGAGAAGGTGATTATTGTACTCGGCATCATCATCGCTCTCAGCATGATCCTGTCCTTGGTCGCTGGTCTTGGTAGTAGAAGCAGGGGAGCGAACAGTTCGAGCAGCCTGCCCGAAGATACAGGAGTACCGATTGCGCTGGTGGTCGGTAGTTCTCCTGACTATGAGTTTATGTCAGCTATTGGTGTTGCAGGCGATCTCTATCGTACTTGAGGAAGAAGCAGCTAGATAGTCAGTCCACGCCGATACTGATCGAAGGGAATACGCGATCTCATTACACGGCTAACAAAACTACTAGCAGTGCGAGGACTCCCACGCCCCCGAATTCGATGACGACTTGTCGGTTAAATCTTCCGTACAGGTACTGTTGAACCAACCCAACTACTACGTAAAAGAGCGCCAACAATATTAATCCGCCTTGCAGCGACGTTAGCCGCCAATAGTTCAGAACCCAGGTCATCAATCCTAGTAGTAGTCCTGCAGTTGCCCCGTAGAGAAAGGCTTCGGCCGACTCCCCGACAATGGGCCAGAAGAGACGAGCTGCTAAGAGCGTAGTAATTAAGAGAACAGCCGTTCCGCTCAGTAAGCTTCGCGCGCGTTCATCATAGATTCGGGCAAAGATTATGAAAGCCAGCAGGTGGATTAGTACCGTATGTCCCCATCGCAAGGCTGTACGTCTTCCTTGATCCGGGTTTATGGCGGTGTATTCGGCTGCCAATGCTAGAGGAATCAATACGCTGCTGATCAATAGGCCGGCCGTCCATAGTCCAGTATCCGTAACGCTGACAAGCCAGGTCGCCAAGGCCGTAATTAATAAGCTCGGAACGATCCAGTACATGGTGCTCCGGTTCAGCTTTCCCTGACGGGCCATCGGATGGCTGCGCACCAATGACTCGGCCGCGGTTATCCCGAGACCAAGCATGATCAGTGGCATGATCGTTGTCGCCGATAGATTAAAGCCTAGCTGCGATCCAAGAAAAACCGTGCCCAACGGCCGGACGGGAACTTCAAGCAGCCTTGTCATTGACAAAGCAAGCAGGATGGCGCCGGTTAGCACGCTCAGACGGTCGCGATCTAGAATTGGTTCCTTCATTTTCAGTAGAATGTTAGCTTGCTTCTCTGGCTTTTACCAGCATATGAGACCAGACTGGACCGGTCAGCAAATCCCGCACACTGACCGGTTGACCTGAATCACGCGCTACCCCCGTGCACTCAGCAATCGCGATCTATGGCTATCCAGGGACGACGTTTGAAGGGGTCCGAAAAACGAGCCAGCGTCACCCTTGACCAACTTCCGAATCAACAGATATGTTGCCTCCGACGCTTGCTTTCCCGGTATGACCGGCCTGGTCCAGGGTGAATTGTATAAAAGCCATAACCTCGTCCAGGCCAGCCATTGATTTCCCAGATCTCCAGCGAAGCGCCTTGCCGATAAGGTCTGACCACCTCTCGCCCAAAGTATCCTCCGCCCAACGAGCGGCCGTCGGTTTTGTGACGATAGTTCCGTGCTCTAGCGTATAGAGGATTCTGCACATCGTCAGGATGGCGTAAGTTCGGTATCCGCTAACTTGGATCAAACTTGTATCAGCAAGTTGGAGCTCCCACCACCAGAGCAAATCCAATACTGCCTGCCGAACGTCATCAGGCAGGACAGGATCGATCAAATCTTTTGGAGGAGGCCCTGCGATTACCACGCCGTGGTGATAAATGATGTGACGTTGTATTACCCAATCGCTGTCATGCGACTCGATTCGCAATGTTTCTCCCCTCTCAAGTCGTGGATGGTGGCAATCCGCTGGATTGTAGCGCCGGACTGCGTCCCGGGGAATATATGAACCCTCAAGCTCTGACGACCACGTTGAATCTATGGAGGCGATTCGAGAGTGCATAGCCATCAAGGAAGCCATGCATTGTTCTGAGATCTTGTTGCCTGTGACAACAAGAAAGTCGATATCGCTCGTGTCAGGGTTGAAATCTCCTATGGCCAATGATCCATGGAGATACATCCCAACGAACTGATCAGTAAGAACACCGCGAATTTCCTGAAGCAAGACTCCTAGTATTTCGTTTACGTCCTCGAAAGGCGTGAATGATAATTTTCCGTCTCTCAAAGTACTGCCTTCAAGCTTGCTGGATCTGTCAATGGTCGCCAACTAGCGATCTATAAGTAGCGATAAAACCGGCGTTGCAGGTATCCAGATCATATCTGTCCACAATCGTTTCTCGGGCCAGGTGTTGGAACTGTGAGTAATCTGAGCGACCTCCGAAAACGGCTATCACCTGCTCCGCGAGCTCCTCTCGGTTAAAAGAGGTTGGTTTGCATGATACTTCGGGCAGAACACCGACCGGCGTTCCGATAGCCGGTAGGCCGCTGGCAAGCGACTCCAGCACCGACATCCCCTGGGATTCGTGATGGGAAGTCTGTAGATACAAATGGGCCTTTCGATATACACCTGTCATTTCTGGATATGGGACCGATCCATACCACTTTACATAATCAGCAAGATCAAGGTCAGAGGCTTTCTGTTTCAACTCTTTTTCGAGAAGACCACTACCTGCGACAACCAACCTAAGTTCTGGCAATCTATCACGGGCAAGCTTAAACACCTCCAGCAGCATAGTCTGATTCTTAACAGGTGTAAGCGAGGCCGCCTGAATGATCGTGGGCTTCTTCCATTCAGGGGTATTACCGGATTGAAAGCGTTTCGTATCAACGCCCAGTGGGAGATTGCGTAATCGCTCTGCTGGCAAGCCAAACCTTTGGACAAGACGGCTCTGATATTCCGAACCCGTAGAAACGAGATCGGCATTATTGAGCCCTATCTTGATGATCCATCGACGTATCAATGAACCTTGCGTTCCGTAACCTATCTCCTTGAAAAATACCAGCTCCCCTCCGCCAAGACTGACCAGCAGGGGCAAACCCAATCTCTTGGCAGCTAAGGCCCCGACGAATCCCGGCTCGTCGGCCCAGAAAGCATGTATGGCATCAAATGGCCTTTCTCTGTGCTGTTTACTTAGCGCCCGATATGTTTTCCACCAAACTTTTAACGAGCCTAATCCTCTCGCTCTACCACCACCAATAGCATGGTGCCTGAAACCAAAATCATCATACAAGCCGGCGGTCGGGTACCTCAAACTAAAAACGTGGATCTCGTGCGTACGAGCGAGATAGGTGGCCAGCGACTGGAGTGCCGGAATAGCCCAATCGTCGCTGTCGATACTAAACCCAGGAG
>JBARZW010000469.1:0-2806 GCA_049650305.1 Promineifilaceae bacterium (SeqCode) | reverse complement strand
GTCATAGAGAATCCGCTAACATTAATACGAGAGCCTTTGGTGATAAGATAATGGAACACAGTGATCTGATAGAAAGTCATAGAGAATCCGCTAACATTAATACGAGAGCCTTTGGTGATAAGATAATGGAACACAGTGATCTCCTAGCCCAAGTAAGTGCTAGGTTATCGAACCTCGAGAGCAGTGGTGGGGGTGGAGATGAAATAGTGGTACCGGCAGCTGGAGGTATATAATCGCTGATTTGGGAGCAACTAGCGTGAATTAACCCCAGCCGTGCGGGGCACTATTAGGTATCAGCCGGCGTCTGATTGCAACTGGTGCAAACCAAAAAAGCCGGCGCTAGTCGGCATCAGGCAGCCACTCATTACACCTCTCCCCCAGCAAGCTATACATCACCCCGCCATCCCCAACCCAAACCGACTCGCCACATCGTTGATTTAATGTTGGCCCTTCTGGTTTGAAAAACCCACAGGCGACTGGTCCAAGCATGGCCTGGGGGTTACAACTCTAAGTGCTTGATTTGGCTATACGGACGATAAAGCAAGTGCAATGCATACGAAAATTGAAAAGAGTATCATTACAATTATCGGTGCCAGTCTAATCCATTAGCGACGTTAGACCATTTATCGACCCGAGAACCGAGACACTGTTCGCACATGGATTGATATTCAATTTGCTCTGTGTGCCAATACGCAACGGCCCCGCACTCAGGGCATCGATGTTTCTTTCGGTCAGTTTGACTGACGCTTATTGCCTGCCTGCGCTACGACTCATTAACAGCACCCCATGGGCTATCGGCGCCAGTATGGCGATTTTGTGAGAAAGTGTGCGACCACACCGACAATGCGGCTAACCTGGCTCCGACCGAGGATGACTAACCGACAAAAATGGTAGCATAAAAAAGGCATTGCCCGATGTCCTAAAAATATCCTATTTTAAGACGTCCTACCACGGAAGAGGCGGACATCGACGGACATCGACGGTTATACAACTACATCAGGATGATGAGGGGCAACGATACGTCATTCGACCATATCGCGGCCAGGCTGAATGATGATGGTCACAGAACGCGCCAGGGACGCAAGTTCCAGGCGATGACGGTCTATCGCATCCTGCAGCGGGATGGGGACGGCTGGGATCGCCAACGAGGGTGTGAAACTAAGCACATGATCGGCAGTGTCCAAAAGGGGGAAAATTTCAGGCGTTTTGCTGACCACCTGCGGCATGGGTAAGCAGCGGCTCAAAGCAATTATTGGTTTTAGTTCTATAATCATCAAGAGCAAGCCCGGCACCACTGCACTCATCCGTTGGACCGCCAGAAGTGCAGTCTGCAAATAACTCAATTCAACAGACGGAGAAGCATCATGAGATATCCACCCACCACAAATTCTAGTCTAATCCTGCTATTAATCATCCTCTCCGGCGTCCTCTATCAGTGCTCGCCTGCGGGTCTGTTTGAAGCCATGCCTCAATTGGGCGATACCAGGCAGCGGCAGACAGATGGGATGACAATGGTCTTTGTACCTCCAGGGGAGTTCTCGATGGGGATAGATTATATAGGCATGCGCAACGCCCTCCAGCTCTGCAAGCAATATAAAGCCGACTTGGGCCCAGGCGTGTGTCTGGGGTCGTCGTTCGCCGACGAAATGCCTGATCATCCCGTGAAGCTGGATGCCTTCTGGATCGACCTCACCGAGGTCACCAACCAGCAATACGAGCGTTGTGTCGAAGACCAGGCATGTTCCCCACCTTCTGATACGAGTTCCTTCACCCGAGAGTCGTATTTCGGCGACACTGCTTATTCGGATTATCCTGTGGTCTGGGTCACACGAGATCAGTCGGTTGAGTATTGCTCATGGGCGGGAGGACGTCTCCCCACTGAGGCTGAATGGGAGTACGCGGCACGGGGACCGGAAAGCCTAACATACCCTTGGGGAGAGGACTTCGAACCATCCCTTGCCAACTATTGCGATGCCTCTTGCGCCAGCGGCGTCATCGATCCATCTTACGACGATGGATATCCGGAAACTGCACCAGTTGGCAGTTTCCCGGCAGGCGTAAGCTGGTGCGGCGCCCTTGACATGGCAGGAAATGTACGGGAATGGGTGGCGGATTGGTTTGGCTACTTTTCCCCTGACCCGCAAGTAAACCCTGTTGGTCCTGACGAAGGTGAGAACCATATCCCCAAAGGAGGATGCTGGCTGGATACGCCGGGAAACCTTCGAAGCAGCAACCGCGGCGAGAACACCCCCGACTACACGCGCCACAAGGTTGGCTTTCGCTGCATTATGGACCTGGATTGAAGCAAAAACTGTGTCTGCGAGTTAACCACAGTTGATTGGGAATATATATTATTGGCGGGTAATTGAAAGTAAAAACATGATTACCGGTGCCACGTTAGAAATTAGCATCCTTTGTACGAGGTCCCCGTCGCCGCCATAAAGTATACAGTTTGACAGGAAACGTAACCCGTAGCGGTTCTAGCGACGGTACGGGTTTTTAGTCCACATCATTAACGAAGCTTACTAATCGACATCTTGGGGGCGCTCTGAGCACCTCTCCCCCAGCAAGCTATCCATCACCATCCTGTTTGTGTCCCATGCTCTGGCCAAATACCTGAAGCAGAACAAGCTCACCCATATACCTAGTGCGCCGTACCGCCCAATGACCCAAGGCAAGATTGAACGCTGCCATCGCTCGATGAAGAATATCGTCAAGCTGGAAACGTTCTACTTCCCTGGGATCTGGAACAGGCGATCGCGGAGTACGTCGATTACTATAACCTAGAACGCTACCACGAATCGAT
>JBARZW010000468.1:0-2260 GCA_049650305.1 Promineifilaceae bacterium (SeqCode) | reverse complement strand
GGAGATATAACCGAAAGTTGTGGATTGGCTAAGAAAAAGAGGTGGCGTATCCTCGTAGGTGATGAAACCTATAAGGCGGTCAGAAGCCGCAAGGAGGACACGCCATGTGCAACAATACCACATTCTCTGAAGCCGTTCGAGATGAGATCCACCTGAGTTTAGACGAGCTTGCCCAACGAGGAGCGCAACGAATGCTAGCGCTGGCATTACAGGCCGAAGTAGATGAATATATCCGCCGCCATGAGGGCGAACGGGACGAAAACAACTACGCCTTGGTCGTGCGTAACGGTCGCAGCCGGGAGCGGACCATCCAATGTGGCGCCGGTGAGTTGAAGATACAGGCACCACGGGTTAATGATAAGCGTCCCAGGCATAAATTCACCAGTTTCATCCTACCACCCTATATGCGCAAGTCGCCTCGCCTCGAAGAAGCTGTGCCTATTCTCTATCTCCGTGGCCTTTCCACCGGAGACTTCGGCCCGGCCCTATCTGCCCTTTTGGGCGAAGAAGCGCTCGCTGGTTTTTCGCCGACCACGGTCACCCGCTTGCTAACAGTCTGGCAGGACGAGTACAAAGCCTGGCGCAAACGTTCTTTGGCTGGCAAGAACTACGTCTACCTCTGGGCCGATGGTGTTCACTTCAACATCCGCCTGGAAGACGATCGCTTAGCCTGCCTAACCCTTATCGGTGTCCTTCCCGACGGCACCAAAGAAGTGGTGGCTTTGGAGGACGGCTACAGGGAGTCAACCGAGTCCTGGAAGACGCTTCTCCGCGACCTCAAACGCCGGGGCATGCCGATACCCAAGCTGGCTATCGCTGATGGCGCTCTCGGCTTTTGGGCCGCTTTGGGCGACGTCTACTCTGAAACAGAGGAACAGCGCTGCTGGGTTCATAAAATCGCAAACGTGCTGGATAAGCTGCCGAAACGGCTGCAGCCGCGGGCTAAATCCCACCTGCACGAAATCATGCGGGCCGAAGGCCGGGAAACAGCTCTGGAAGAACTGGCTCGTTTCCAGGAGGAGTACGAGGCCAAGTATCCTAAAGCGGTGGATTGCTTGACCAAAGACACCGACACCCTCTTTACCTTTATGGACTATCCGGCCGCCCACTGGCTTCACCTGCGGACCACCAATGCCATTGAATCCACCTTTGCCACCGTCAAGGCCCGTACTCGAATAACTAAGGGCGCCGGATCGCGAGATGCCGGACTGGCCATGGCCTTTAAGCTGCTAACTCAAGCCGAAAGCCGTTGGCGACGGGTCAATTCGCCCCATCTGGTCGCCCTCGTTGCGGTGGGCACCAAGTTCCCGGATGGCATGACGCGCATTCTGCCAGACTTGCCATCTGTTTCTGTTGTTAACCTACAAGTGGACGCCACCCTTGAACCGACGATCCACAACATTTGACAATATCTCACCAGGCCAGGAACGCGCAGACTAGTGCGCAGGGATACGGATAATGATTGGCTCAATCACCGGTGATATCGTCGGATCTATTTTCGAGCGAAACAGCATTAAAACAGCTGATTTTCCCCTATTCATCCCAACCTCGAGGTATACAGATGACACGGTGCTTACAGTTACCGTGGCAGAAGCCATAGTCAAAAAAATACCATATGGAGAGACAATAAAGGACTTTGCCCACCGGTATCCCCATGCAGGATATGGCCATGCGTTCTACGCCTGGGCGCATTCCGAGGACAGCCGACCCTATAATAGTCGGGGCAACGGTTCGGCCATGCGAGTAAGCCCAGTTGGTTTTGCCTTCAACACGCTAGATGAGGTCCTGCAGGAAGCGAGGCGAAGCGCAGAGATAACACACAATCAAGCTGAGGGCATCAGAGGAGCCCAGGCAACGGCGCTCAGCGTATTCTTGGCCCGTAAGGGAGAGAACAAGAAAGCAATCAAGGAAGAAATCGGGAACCGTTTCCGGTATGACTTGAATCGCTCGCTGAAGGAGATCCGTAACTCCTATCGCTTCGATGTCTCATGCCAGGGTTCGGTGCCAGAATCGATCATCGCCTTTCTGGAATCGGTGAGCGTCGAGGATGCGAAGCGAAAGGCGATATCACTGGGCGGTGACAGTGATACAATGGCTTGCATCGCCGGAGGTATCGCTAAAGCCTATTTTCGTGAGATTCCTGACCTAATAGTGAACGAAGTTCAGAAGCGATTACCGGACGAGTTCCTGACGATTATCGATTCCTTTCACCGGCGCTACGGTCGATAAGACCTATCCGGCCAACAAGCTGAACAACAGA
>JBARZW010000467.1:0-4181 GCA_049650305.1 Promineifilaceae bacterium (SeqCode) | reverse complement strand
TATCAACCGTTTAGCAAGAGCTATTGCTCCTGCACACGTTTGCTGAGAGTTTTTGTTGCGTTCTTATCGATCGACAATGCCTCCATCGCACGCCAGTCATGACCAAAGATAAACGGCTTCGGGCCCTGGAAAGCCAGATCCGGCGCATCGACCGCATCCTGGCTCGTTTAGAGCAAACCGGAAATCGTTACTCGTGGGCCCGGCTTCTGACCTTCATTACCGGATTCATTCTAAGCGGCCTTGCTTTCTTCTTGGTAGGTCCCTGGCTTGCCGGTATCGTCTTTGTCCTGGTTCTCCTGGTCTTCATTGTCGTTCTGTACATCCACGGCCGGATCGAGAGAAGCATGGAATGCTTCCGCATCTGGCTAGATCTCAAGCAAGCTCAAGTTGCCCGGGCGAAGTTGGATTGGGAACGCTTGCCCTTTACCCCCACTCCACTGAAGCACTCACTAGAACTCGATCTAGACCTGGTCGGTGAATTCTCGCTGCTACGCCTTACCGATTCGGCCGTATCAGAAGGGGGCAGCAGGCGACTCCGGGATTGGCTGTCGAGCACCGAGCCCGATCAGGAGCAGAGCCTTCGCCGCCAGCGGCTCGTAAAAGAACTGGCTCCCCGGCCCCTATTCCGTGACAAGCTCACCCTGAAAGGGGTTCTCGCGGCCCGGGAGGATCGCCGCTGGCATTCAGACGGTCTGCTAAACTGGTTAAAACGCGACGATAACGCGTCAGCCATTTTCCCCTGGCTACTGCTATCGGCCATTCTGGCGGCGATCAATGTCGCCCTATTCCTGCTCGACATCCTTGCCGGCGCTCCCCCAATCTGGCAGGGGACGTTGTTAATCTATTTCAGTCTATTCCTGATCAAATCACGGGAGCTGGATAAGCCTTTCCGCGAGGCTTCTCACCTCAGGGACGCTCTGGAACAATTAGTAGCCGTTTTCAAGCAGTTGGAGAATTTCACCTATAATCAAACGCCCAACTTGAAAGACCTCTGCAAGGCCTTTCTTGATCCGGCGGATCGCCCGTCGAAGCAGCTGGCTCGTGTCAATCGTGTGGTCGGGGCGACGGGAATTAGAGGTAATCCAGTCTTCTGGCTCCTCCTCAACCTGGCAGTACCCTGGGATTTCTACTTCGCCTATCTGACGGCGAAGCGCAAGCAGGAGATCGCCGCCCTGTTACCAGGGTGGATGGACACCTGGTTCGAAATCGAAGCATTGAGCTCGCTGGCCAACCTGGCTTATTTGAACCCCCATTACGCCTTTCCAATAATCGTCTGTGACGGGGATGGAGAGCCTTCCGCTCTTTTCCGGGTTGAGGGCTTGGGTCATCCTCTCCTCCCAGATAAAAACAAGATCAACAACGACTTTACGGCCGGATCGCTAGGAGAGATTAACCTCTTCACGGGCTCAAATATGTCCGGAAAGAGCACCTTTCTACGCACGGTCGGCATCAACCTGGCGCTGGCCTATGCCGGAGGGCCGGTGAATGCCACGGTATTGGAAACCATTCCTTTCCGGCTTTTTACCTGCATCCGGATCAGCGATTCGGTTACCGACGGCATCTCCTATTTTTATGCGGAAGTGAAATGCCTGAAAGCCTTGCTTGAGGAATTGAATCGCGAGCACCCCCTACCGCTTTTCTACTTCGTCGATGAGATCTTCCGGGGCACGAATAATCGGGAACGCCTGCTTGGCAGTGGCGCCTATATCCAGGCCCTGGTCGGAAAACCGGGAATCGGACTCATCGCCACCCACGACCTGGAGCTGGTTCAACTGGCCGATGGTATTCCCTCGATCAAGAACTATCATTTCACTGATGAGATCGTGGACGGCCGGATGTTCTTTGACTATACCTTGCGTCCCGGCCCCAGTCCTACGACAAACGCCCTAAAAATCATGGAGATGGAGGGCCTTCCGGTTCCTTAATGGATGATCTACCGGTCGACTACAGCCGAAAGTGGTACGTGTTGGCCGCCGTCGGAATGGGCATCTTCCTGTCCACCATAGACGGCAGCATCGTCAACATCGCCCTGCCCTTTCTCGAAACCGCGTTTGATACGGAATTTGCTATCGTCCAGTGGGTGGTCCTGGCCTACCTTCTGGTGGTCTCGACCCTGATGCTCGGCGTTGGCCGCCTGGCCGACATGATAGGGAAAAAGCCCCTGTACACGGCCGGTTTCATCATATTCACCATCGGTTCGGTTCTCGCCGGCCTATCACCCACCATATACTGGCTAATAGGATTTCGAGTCCTCCAGGCTCTCGGCGCCGTGATGCTACTAGCGCTTGGATTGGGCATTGTCACCGAGGCTTTTCCTCCCTCTGAACGCGGCAAGGCCCTGGGTATCACTGGGGCCTTGGTCTCGGTTGGCATCGTATTAGGTCCTACGCTGGGTGGAATATTGATCAACCTCTATTCCTGGCGTCTGATCTTCTACGTCAACTTACCCGTCGGCATCGCCGGCACGATCATGGCTGTCCGATACTTGCCGGACATCAGGCCCCCCGGTGGGCAGCGCTTTGATTTTGGGGGTGCGGTGACCCTGCTCATAAGCCTGCTCTCCTTCTCCCTGGCTCTAACAGCCGGCCAGGATCTGGGTTTCACCGATCCACTTATCTTGATCCTATTCGCCGCCTTCGTCCTCTTTCTAATCCTCTTTATCGCCATCGAGCTGCGGGTTGAGCAGCCTATGGTGGATCTGCGGCTACTCAATAACGCACGTATTAACGTGAGCCTTGTCACCGGCTATATCACCTTTGTGGCCATCGGCGGGACGGTGATCCTCATGCCTTTCTACCTGGGAAACGTGCTCGGTTACTCGGCTCTCCAGGTGGGATTGCTGATGGCTGTCGTTCCTATTGTCCTGGGAATAGCCGCTCCTATCTCTGGCTCTCTATCCGATCGCTACGGAACACGACCCATAACCGTGATCGGCCTGTTCGTTCTCGCCATTGGTTACCTGGCTCTCGGCACCTTGCAGGCAGACACCAGCGCCCTGGGATTTGTTCTACGCTTTCTGCCCATCGGCATAGGTATGGGCATCTTCCAATCACCGAACAACAGCGCTATTATGGGAACAGCGCCTCGACGGAGGCTTGGGATTGTATCGGGGATGCTGGCTGCCACCCGTTCATTGGGCCAGACTACCGGTGTCGCCCTCATCGGTGCTGTCTGGGCAGCCCGTGTCTTTGCCTATGTCGGAAAAACGATCTCCGGTGGGGCTACCGAAGCTTCAGGCGAGGCCCAGGTCACCGGCCTTCAAGACACCTTCCGGATCGTAACCGTCTTCGTCATCCTGGCTTTGATGCTGGCGGTCTGGTCCCTGATGCAAGAGCGCCGCGACCGCTCCCTTTCCCCGGCCGAACTCACCGCGACCCGGTAGTTATTTTATCGCCGGGGGGGATTTTTATCGTGCGCTTGCAGTCCTCGGCCAGGGGCCATTCACTCAGCCAACCTTAAACGCCAGACTCAGAACCGGAGTCGTCCTCACGTCTTTCTATGGTGTAATAAAGAGTTAGGAAGCGGTAATCGCCAAAGTAGAAGCGGTGATCCGTTTTCAATTCCCCATCCTCAACATAGACGTCGATCTCTTCACCCATGGTGGGCAATTTTAGAATGGTCAGCGTGCCTTCTTCCGATTCTATATCTGCCAGATAGTGCCCGGTAAATCTGGTGCCTGTGCCATGGGTCTTCAACAAGAAGTTTCCATCATTGTTGTTGAATGGGAGTAGAGTAGCCGTGAAGTTTGCTTCAGGTAGCGGAAATCCGACGCTCACGTAGCCGGCGTCATCGTGCCGCACTACGGTATAGATGCCAACGTATATCGCTTCGCCAGAATCCTCGTAGGCCCGTATCCAGCCACGTAAAGTGCTGATATGATCGGCCTCCCCATCCTCGTTTTCGTAATCAATGCTGTCGATGTAACTGACCATCCCCCGGTGGGCTTCCTCGGTATTGAAAGGAAGATTCGCCTGACCTATCCGCGTGGCTATGAAGGTTTTGAAGATCCAAAAAAACGGCTTGATCAATGGATTCCAGTCCGGTTCAATCGATAATCGGAATCGGGACGTGTGCTCGTAAAATTCCCTGATCAAAGGATCAACCTGGGAGGGATCGAAAGTCGGTCCTCGCATGGCATCCATCGTTTCCACAATGCCGATACCGGGCTTGTTTCGCTTGAA
>JBARZW010000466.1:0-34254 GCA_049650305.1 Promineifilaceae bacterium (SeqCode) | reverse complement strand
AACGTTGCAGATCAGCCCTCACGGTTCCTTCAAAAACCGCTAATTGTTAAAGAATTCTACCTCTTGTAGAACGGCATTAGAAACGCCATTTTCGCGTTTTCTTGTTCGTAGGGTTCACATCCGTGAGATATCGTGTTAAATGTCAAGCGGAAAATTGAAAACTGGCAGAATGATTGGGGTCAAAAGGTTTGCGGGTTTTCAAGACGCCGTAGCATAGATGGAGCAACTTACGCATACAGGCCACGATGATGGTCATCTTGCTCATGCCACGACCTAACATGCGCTGATGCAAGCCAGCGATGATCGGGTTCCAACGATAAGCGCTTAGGGCAGGCATGTAAAAAGCGGTCCGCAACTGAGCATTACCCCAATTAACAAGATGTGGTCGGCCATGCACAGATGACCCGGACTGGCGCTGGCCAGGCGTCAAGCCAGCATAGGCGTCCAGTTGCTTGGCTTGACAAAAACGGGAAACATCCTGAACCTCGGCCAGAAAGACGGCGGCGGTTGTGTCGCCAATCCCAGGAATGGAGAGAAGCAACTCCTTATCCTGTTTGAGGTTGGGGTCCTGATCAATATGGTCAACAATACGTTGCTCTAAGTCAGCAATCTGCTGGTTCAGGAACTCAATCTGGGCTTCAATGGCCGACAGAACTGTTACATTGCCCAGGCCCGATTGCTTGCGGTTGAGGGCACGAGTGCGGTCGCTCTTTAAGGCCGAAACATGACGGACCATCTCGCGAAGTTCACGATAAGCTAGCGACGGGGGTTGCCAGCGTTTAGGCCGCTGCTTGAGGCAGTAATCTGCGATGGTCAATGCATCCTGGGGGTCAGTCTTGTTTCGCTGCATGATAGACTGGCTGTGCCTTTTGATGAGTTTGGGATTGACGACACTAACCTCGAGCCCCTGCTTGTGTAGGAAGAGGGCCAGTGATTCCCAATAGCGATTCGTCGCTTCCATACAGGCATGAACTCGTTTCACCTGCTGCTTCTTCAACCACCTACCCAGCCTCTCAAAACCCTCCAAGTCGTTAATGAAGTGACCGCGATGGGGCTGCTGTCCGCCTAAAAGCGCCACTGAGAATGCCTCTTTGCTTACGTCGATGCCCAGGTAAAATTGCTTCATCCTTGGTACCTGCCTTGTACGTTGCTATCGGCCTGCTACAGCACAACCTTGCTTCATCGAGACTCACTTCTGCTTGCTTGTGAAGGGTCTAAGATATCGTCGGTACTTGGGCAGACCAAGGGAGAGCGGGAGCTATTCTCACGGAGCAGTTCTTCGACTTAAGGTCGTTGAGAGCTTCACCGCTCTCCAAGCGGATAAGACCTTCACCATCAAGGTCTATCACACTTCTATTAACATACAAGGTCGTTGGTTCGAGTCCAATCGCGCCCATTTTTCCCCCTTTTTGGATCACAGCAGCCTCAATGTTAAATACTCCCACCAGAGGTGGTGAGGATTAGCATTCGCGCGCATGTACGGTTCATGTCCAAAGGGATGTGAACCATGCTCCAAGAATGATCACGTCGGCACAGGTTTCTGTCTTCCAATTGCTTCTCAAGATTCCCAAACTTACGTCTCATCAATCCCTTACCAGCAATAACTGACCAGCTGGATCGACAGAAAGTAACGGCTTGCGTTACCGGCGCTGAGCTGTAGCGAAGCGTCCGGTGTACGCTTTGTTAGGCGGTGACTGATTTCTTTGCAACAACCCAAAGAAAGGTAATTGGCTTTTCAAATTCATCCGCCGTTTCATCAATGGCACTGATGATACTAAATCCTGCTTTTTTGATGATGCGACGGTTGGTTTCACTATCAAAGTGACTCCAATACATAGGCTTACCCAAGAAATTTTCATTGTAATAAGCTTCGATTGAGTTAGCTCCCATCGTTATTACAAGTAAACCCTCTGGGCGTAACCATGACGAGATCTTGCGAAAAAGCTCTTCTTGTTCTTGGCGAGGAACATGAATCATTGAATAAAAAGCGGCGACTGCGTCAAAGCTGGCCTCAGGAAAATCTAGTTGCGTCATGTCTGAATGAATAAACTTAGCCGCTGGCACTCTCTGTTGAGCGAGTTCAACTTGCTTTGCGGAAATGTCTACTCCTGTGACGGAAAACTTTTCTGCAAGCTGTTGAGTAGTTGGTATTCCAGAACCACAACCTAGCTCAAGAACATCAGCACCTTCGGGAAGCTTGTCAAGCAAGATGGAAGTGTATTTGGCACGTTCTTCAATTCTTACATTGCTTGCCCATTCCTCATGTTGTTCTGCAATGTTATCGTATCCATTTGCAACAATTTGTTTAGTATCAATTTTTTCCATAGTTTTCAAGGAATGCTTAGTCACCGCCTAACGCCTGCTTCAGCGGGCGCGGGTTAGTCAGTCTCGTCGGCTAAACGGAAGGAATCAATCGAGCTCATGTCTCGCGCTCCGCTGTAAGCTTTGTTGGGCAGCAACCGGAGGCAAAGACAAATACTCAAATCAAAAGCTATGAGGCTTTTGAAAACACCAAACAGTAGCTATGGTCATAGCCGTATCCATAGCTGTCCCAACTAACAACAACTTCGCCTTCAAAATGAAGCACTTTTGAGATTTCTTTGGCAATATCCCAAGCTAGAGTGGTCACGCTATCTCCGTACTTGATATTTGCCACTTCAATAACTACCCTGGCGTCGAATGCCATTACTTGGCCCATCTGCTCATAAATGCTTCGAATATCCTTTAAATAACTTGTGTAGCCATCTCCATTAGTTGTATAAGCGGTGAAGGGATCTTCTATTTCATGTCTACTTGTATATGGCGGCGATGTAATTGAGAAGTCGAAGGCTGGCAGGTCATATGATAATAACTGACGAGAATCTCCGTGGATTATTCTGTCTGGCTGCTTCAGCTTCGATTGAATATACTTTACGCGCTCTTCATCATACTCTATACCAAGTGGCATTCGACCCATCGCTTCGGCCACCAATAATGTCGTTCCAAATCCAGCGAAAGGATCAAATACAACATCATTTTCTCGAGTAACCTTACGCAGAAAATACTCTACGATACTTTCTGAATAGCGCACATCGTCATCTTGAAATTCCACGGGCAGTTCGAATCTATTTCTGTTTTCCAGTTCTATGCATGTTCTCATAATGCTTTTCCAGGTTACAGGTTTGCCGCCCAACAAAGGCTTCTCAGGGCAAGAGACCCTGATAAATATCATTATACATCGAACGATTTCGATAAAGGGCTCACATTCCGGCGTTTTTGCGCCAATCGACTTGCTCAACCACCCACTTGCGCTCGAGTACAGTCTCGCCGGCGCTGTCCGTATATGCGCCAATCTGTGTAGTTCTCTCGATCTGGATAAGCAGACGATGGTCGCGAGTATTTTTGAGGGTGGATCGTGTTTACAGGATGGATGACGTCGATAAATGACTGGGGCAGGCGTTGAGTAGGATGTGATGTCTACCTCAAAAAAGAAGCTGCTAGATCAGGTGCGCGACGCCCTGCGCCTGAAACAGTATGCCTACCGCACAGAGAAAGCCTATGTAGCCTGGATTCGCCGCTTCATCCTCTTTCACCAGAAACGGCACCCCCGTGATATGGGCGTTGACGAAGTGACTGCGTTTCTCACTCATCTGGCCGTCGACCGGCACGTCGCGCCTTCGACGCAGAATCAAGCGCTTAGCGCCCTGCTTTTTCTCTACCGTACAGTTCTGCAACGGCCGTTGCAGCTTGGCGATGGCATCGTCAGTGCCCGCAAGCCAAGAAGACTGCCCACTGTGCTTTCCCCCAACGAGGTGCATATGGTGTTAGGTCAAATACGCGGCGTGCCAGGTTTAGTCGCCCGACTGCTCTATGGAAGTGGCATGCGCATTTCCGAAGCGTTACAACTGCGGGTGAAGGATCTCGCTTTCGATCGTCAAGAGATCGTTGTGCGGGATGGCAAAGGCCGTAAAGATCGGGGCACGATTTTGCCTGAGAGCCTATGAGCCGATCTTCACCAACATCTGCAGACCGTGCACGCACTGCACCAGGAGGATCTGCGCCATGGCCATGGCGCCGTTGCTCTTCCCTACGCGCTGGCGCGGAAATACCCGCACGCAGCAACAGAATGGATCTGGCAGTATGCCTTCCCCTCCAGTCGTCTTTCGCAGGACCGCACGGACCAAGTCTGGCGCCGCTTTTACATGAGCCCTAGCACGGTGCAACGCGCCGTACGCCGTGCGACTCAGGCAGCCAACCTGCCCCAACGGGTTAATTGTCACACGTTCCGGCACTCCTTTGCCACCCATCTGTTGGAGGCCGGTTACGACATCCGCACCATTCAAGAGCTGCTTGGGCACAAAGACGTGAAGACGACGATGGTTTACACTCACGTTCTCAATCGCGGTGGCCGCGGCGTGCGTAGCCCACTGGATGCTTAAATATCGATTTGCGTCTTCGAAGGGGCACACACTCAAGAACGTCGACATTGCGGCGTGGTTTTGCTTCAAACACACTTGCTCAAGAGCCCGAGTAGCTTTGAATTGACATCAAAATCGATGGCTGTAGAATATCGATGGAAATAGCCATTAAGAGCTTAATAGGCTGATTTACAATAACGTTGCAGATCAGACCTCACGGATATTAACATAACTGCTCATTGTTAAAGGATTCCACCTCGAGTGGAATGACATCACGGGCGCGATCCTGGTTTTTGGGGTTCACATCCGTGAGGTCACAAGTTCAAGTCTTGTCGCGCCCATTTTTTTGATCCTGGTCTGGGAACCAGGATTTTTTGTTTCTCGCACAAGTCTGATCCTTAAGGTCAAGAGGTTCAACGACCTCACGGTTCGGTTAGCATGCTGATTTCACCAACTGAGGGGGTCCATTCTTACAGAAGATATTGGCTGGAATTATTGATATTCGTAATATATTTTTACTATTGGGGTCAAGCCAAACACTGCTTTCTCAAGATATGCATGCTATCAGTTGGCAATTTATGGTAAAAGATTAAACCTTATAAGGGATGTAAAATAAAACAGGCCATGGCCCAACCGATAAGCCATGACCTGCAATTTGCGGTGACTCTTGCGATCGAATCTTTCTTTACAGTCTCTGAATATTCTGAAACATGCCGTCTGTTTTCTTACTCCCCAATTCTTGGCCAGGGTCCTAAGATAACCGTATCAACAACATGGATTACACCGTTACTAGCATTTACGTCGGGAGCGATGACCTGGGAATCATCATTAACGAAAATGGAGCCATCGAAGGCTTTCAGGCCGGCGATCTGGCCGTTGGCCATGGTTACATCTCCCAGCAATGTGAGGGCTTTGTCTGATTTAACTTCACCGCTCAGAGCATGGTAGAGCAAGATATCAGTTAACTCAGCCTTGCTGAAAGCACTGGTAATATTGTTTGCATCAAGACCTAGTTTAGCGAATGCATCATCCGTCGGAGCGAATACCGTCCACTCACCACCGGACAGAGCGTCGGCCAAACCCGTGTAAACTACCGCTGAAACCAAGGTATCAAAGCGGCCGTCGTTTACAGCGATATCAACAATTGAGTTTCCGGCTGTGGAATCAGCTGATCCGCCAATTGCCGGACTGCCTTCATCCGTGCGAGGCCAGGGGCCTAGGATGACTGTGTCTACTACATGTACGACACCGTTGGCGGCACTAATATCGGGGATGATTACTTTGGAGTCATCATTGACGTAGATGGAGCCGTCGAAGACCTTCAGTCCGGCCTTTTGACCATTGGCCATCATTACATCTCCAGCCAGTGCAGCAGCCTTGTCCGAGTAGACCTCGCCAGAAAGGGCGTGATACAGAAGGATGTCGGTAAGCTGTTCTCTACTGAAGGCGGAAGCTACATTATTGGGATTGAGTCCCAGTTTGGCGAAGGCATCGTCCGTCGGGGCGAAGACGGTCCATTCACCACCAGACAGTGCATCGGCAAGGTCGGTAGCTACAACAGCTGCGACCAACGTGTCGAAACGGCCGTCTTCTACAGCGATATCGACTATGGTCTTATGGCCAGCAGCTCCAACTAGCGGCACAGCCACCAATAGAGCCAAGATTGCGACAATAATACTTCTACTTAAACGTTTCATGATTTTGTATCTCCTTATGTTTTGTGCTTGATAAATTTCCGTCCACTTGCAACAGTTTCTTTGTCTATGTATCGCCCCGTTATTTCGACTTCGATCTGCGAGTTACCTGTCTATCAACTGAATGTGGGCTATCTTGATTCAAACCTGCGGCCAGTAAACCGTGCATATAGTAAACGACTGTTTAATATTTGTCAAGGAAATATACAATAATAGTTAATCTTATGCTAATGATCCAACAATGATGGAAACTTGTATTGGTGGGAAATAATGTGAAGTTATAATCACTTGCAGGTGGCGCTCGTGGTTGCAGCGGGCATCGACGTTTTCATATTAGATCGCCTATTTCCAGCGCGGTGAACGGCAATTATTCGGCAGGCATATCTCCGATAAATTTTGTTCCAACAGGATAATTGATTCGAGTGAGGGTTCAGTGAGCGAGAAAGTTATCGTTATCGGCAGTGGTTTTGGAGGATTAGGGGTGTCTGCCCGTCTAGCTGCCAAAGGTTATGAGGTCTCGATCTTTGAGAAACGAAACAAACCGGGCGGTCGCGGTTACGTCTATGAAATGGATGGATTTAAATTCGATGGCGGCCCGACCGTTATCACGGCGCCGTTCATGTTTGACGACATTTTCGAGCTTGCCGGTCGGCGGCGTGAAGACTATGTTGAATTCGTAAGATGCGATCCATTCTATCGCATATTTAATCACCACGGACGTCCTTTTGACTACAATGCTGATCCAGATTTCATTTACGGGCAGATAGAAAAATGGAATCCAGCCGACGTTGATGGCTACCGCCGTTTCATGAGCACGACCAAGGACATCTTCGAGAAAGGCTTTGTCGAATTAGCTGATAAGCCGTTCTTGCACATTGGCGACATGATTCGGGTTTTCCCTGACCTGGTCCGTCTACAATCGTATAAATTCGTCTATACGTATGTATCCCAATTCTTGGAGAATGATTTTCTTCGCCAATGTTTTTCGTTTCACCCATTGCTGGTAGGCGGGAATCCTTTCGCCACGACATCGATATACGCCATGATTCACTATCTGGAACGAGAATGGGGCGTCTTTTTCGCGATGGGGGGTACAGGGGCATTGGTGGGTGCTATGGTACGGCTAATAGAAGAGTTGGGAGGAAAGTTCTATTACAACGCCGAAGTGGAAGAGATCCTGACAGACGGCCGCCAAGTAAAGGGAGTACGACTTGCCGATGGCTCAACCCACAAGGCCGACCACGTTATTTCCAACAGCGACGTCGCCAACACCTATCGCAAGCTATTGGCTACTGCGAATAGAGGAGTACGCAATTCCAATCTGCGCTATCAGAAGCTATCCCGTTACAGCATGTCGCTCTTCGTCATTTACTTTGGAACAAAGCGCCGTTACACTGACACTGGACTGGCTCATCACAATATCATTTTGGGCGAACGCTATAAGGAACTGCTAGAGGACATCTTCAAACGCAAGGTGTTGGCCGAAGATTTCTCTCTCTACTTACATATGCCCACGATCACGGATCCATCTTTGGCGCCAGAGGGTCACGAAGCCTTTTACGTTCTGTCTCCGGTGCCCCATTTGGGTTCGGGCATCGACTGGACCCAGGCGGCCAAACCCTATCGAGATTCGATCATGCAGTTCCTGGAAGATAATTATCTGCCGGATCTACAGGCAAACATTGTCGCCGAGCATTATATCGACCCGCTTCACTTCCAAGGTGAGTTGAACAGCTACATGGGCTCGGCTTTTTCTCTCGAGCCGGTCTTGACCCAGTCGGCCTGGTTCCGGCCGCACAATCGCTCAGAGGACTTCGACAACCTTTATTTTGTAGGCGCGGGCACGCATCCGGGGGCCGGCTTACCGGGTGTTCTATCTTCTTCCGCCATTGTCGATAAACTAATCACCGGTAGCAGCTAATAGTGACATCCTCTGACCCCCTTCCCAGAGCTGAGTCAAAAACAGGCCTACGCGTGCTCCGTGAACTAGCACGGCAGCGGTCACTTCTCCCTGCCCTCGAAATCATGCACGCCGATGTCGGTGATATCTTTCAGATCACTTTGCCCTCATTCGATCCGGCCGTCGTGGTTGGACCGGACTGGAATCGCTATGTTCTTGTGTCACATCGTGACAAATTCTTATGGCGCACAGAGCGCGATCCGGTGACCCGCTTGCTGAGACACGGTCTTCTGGTTGAAGATGGCCAAAGCCATGACGAACTTCGGGCTTTAATGGAGCCGGGATTGGGGCGACGGCACGTAAATACCCAGATTGAGGCGATGGTTCGTCATACTGATGCCATCCTGGCGGAGTGGCAAGATGGCCGCCAGGTTGACATGTTAGTAGAAATGCGCCGCATCGCGCTTTTGATCCTCATGGGCACTTTATTTAGAGTGGATTTTAGGCAGGATCTGGATCGGATGTGGCGGCCGATTCTGCGGGCCATCTCCTATATCTCTCCAGGCCTGTGGGTGATATGGCCCGGAATTCCACGTGGAGGTTACAAACGCCCATTACAAGATTTGGATCAATATCTATATCAAATAATTAGCTCGCGTAGATCAAGCCCTGGCAATTTGGATGATTGGTTGACTCATTTGATAGTCAATGGATTGAGCGACGACCTGATTCGCGATCAAATGTTGACCATGCTGATCGCCGGACATGACACAAGCACTGCGCTTCTGGCCTGGACCCTCTACTTGCTCGGCCGAAACCCGGCCGCTCTGACTATGGCTCAGACTGAGGTGGATGACATCATTGGAGATCAACCTCCCGATGTCCATAGCCTTGGATCGCTCCATTACTTGGACCAAGTGATCAAAGAAAGCCTACGACTGTATCCGCCGATTCACGTCGGCAACCGGAAGGTGGACGGACCGCTTGACGCCTATGGTTACGCCTTTCCGGCCAATACCCGGGTGATGTATTCCATCTACTTGTCCCACCGGGACGCCACTTTGTGGCCGGAGGTCAATTGTTTCAAGCCCGAAAGATTTGATCGCGCTCAACGTCCAACGCAACCGCCTTTTACATATGTTCCCTTTGGCGGTGGGCCCAGGAATTGTATCGGCGCTGCCTTCGCCCAGATTGAAGCGAAAGTTGTCCTGGCACGCATTCTCCAATCCTTCGATCTCAAACTAGTTTCGAAGAAGGTTCGGCCCTATATGGGGGCCACCCTTGAGCCGAGACCTGGTGTGATTATGCGCGTAACACGCCGGAGGTTCCCCGGTGACTAATTCCATAGCTCACTGGGTTTCCATGGCCTTTCTAGCCGGGCCGTTAGCTCTATATTCTGAGCGCCGCTTTCGGAATCTGCCGATCTTGCCGCAACTCGATTCACCCCTTGCCTTACCGGCGCTGTCCATCATCGTGCCTGCCCGCAACGAGTCGGCTAATCTACAGCAGCTCTTGCCCTTGCTGACAACGACTTCGTATCCCGGGAAGTTGGAATTAATCGTAGTCGACGACAACTCAACTGACGAGACAGCTTGCATCGCTAACAGGTACGGTGCGCGCGTCATCCAGCTCAATGACCTGCCCAAAGGCTGGTCTGGTAAGACGTATGCCTGCCATCAAGGCGCAATGGCCGCCAGTGGAGAATGGTTGCTCTTTACCGATGCGGACACCATCCACCATCCTTGTGGGCCTGCCCAGGCCGTCGCCTATTCTATCGTTAACGGACTAGATGGCCTGAGCATCTTCCTCAGACAGATTACGTCAATGGGTTTGGATGGTCTGGCTTTGATGGTCGCCTTCGCAGGACTTTTTGCTGGTCTGGGGGCGGACAACGCGATAATGAATGGTCAATATATATTATTGCGTCGAGATGCCTATCAGAGCACTGGTGGCTTTTCCTCCGTTGCTGGTGAAAGCTTGGAGGATCTGGCTTTAGGCCGCCTCTTACTAGAGAAAGGCTATCGTGTGCCTCTCTTACGCAGCGACTACGCTGCTCAGGTCCAAATGTACACCGATAACTCCAATCTGTGGCAGGGACTAGCACGGTTCGGCGCCGGCTCACTGCGTTGGCTAGGAGCGCGGTCACTCGTAACAGCCCTCTTTATTACCGGCGTTATGACACCAATTCTTGCCCTTGTCACGGCCTTTCCATTGCGTCAAAAAAGGAAATGGGCCGTGGCTTCTTGGGTCATGATTGCCTTGAGTTTTGTGCCTTGGGCGCGCCGTTTTGGCTCCATCAGGCTCGCTTTCCTGGCACCATTTGGCGCTCTCCTCGTTCAAGTGGCTTCAGTTTATGGTCTAACAAGGCGTCTTTTCGGCCGAGGAACAATATGGAAAGGCAGAAAGGTTTAGCTAACTATTCGCAAGAAATCGCACGATGACCTATTTCTCATTCCTCGTTTATTTCCTGGTTATCCCAATCATCCTGCTGGGCATTGTTGCCATCGTGGACCGCCGCAGGGGGACGAGTTTACCTGTCACCTTGCGAGCCTGGCCTCCTTGGGCAGCAATTTTGTTACATGTCTTCGTTGCCCTTTTATACACGACGCTTTGGGACAACTATTTGGTGGCCACTCGCGTTTGGTGGTATGACCCGGAGCTAGTTACTGGCATCACCTTGGGTTGGGTACCCATTGAAGAATATACCTTCTTTATCCTGCAACCGATATTGGCCGGGCTTTGGCTTCTGTTTTTGGCAAGGCGACTGACCAGAGTAGCATTGCCAGGGGGTTTAGTTAGCTGGCTTCGCGTTGCGGGAACTGCACTGCTTGGACTATTTTGGTTATCAAGCGCCATCATCTTAGCGGCCGGCTGGCAACCCGGTAACTATCTGGCCCTGGAGCTGGTCTGGGCGCTCCCACCGATCGGCCTTCAGCTGGCATTTGGAGCTGACATCCTGTGGCGTTTCCGTCGCTTAGTATTCCTAGTCATTGGTTCGTTGACATTTTATTTAAGCGCTACTGATGCCATAGCCATAACGCTCGGTACCTGGACAATAAACTCTGAAAAATCGTTGGACCTGCTCATTGCCGGGCTTCTTCCGATCGAGGAACTTCTGTTTTTCCTGTTGACCACGACGCTCATAACCTTCGGAATCGTGCTGGTTATGGCCCAGGAAAGTCATAACAGATTGGGCGATATACGCCGGCATTTGTCCAAGGCTGAAGCCGGGTCTCCAAATGGATAGCTGATGGCCGAATTCGTGAGCGTCTATTTAGGTGGGCTCGTCATTTTTCTGGCCTTTATGACACTTCTGTGGGTGGCCAGTGTTATCTTGAAAGATGCCAGCATCATCGATCCTTTTTTGGGATTCTCCTTCGTGATCGTCGGTTGGTTTTATTTCGTGCGAACACCCGGAGGGGACGAGATTCGAAAAAACCTACTGGTTGTTCTTGTTACCTTGTGGGGTCTCCGCCTGTCACTTTTTCTCCTGTGGCGCAACTGGGGGCATGGTGAAGATTTTCGCTACAAGGCATTTCGGCGCAAATATGGCCCCGATCGATATTGGTGGATCAGCTTTTTCCAGACTTTCATGCTGCAAGGTACGCTTGCCTGGATCATTTCCTCATCACTGCTCGGGGCCCAGGTTCAGGGTGGTGGGCTGAAACTATTCGACTATTTAGGTATTGGCATCTGGACTATCGGCATCATTTTTGAGGCTGGCAGCGACTTTCATCTAGCCCGATTCAAGGCTGATCCGGCCAACCAGGGCAAGCTGCTGACGACAGGTTTCTGGAGATACACACGGCACCCCAATTATTTCGGAGACGCGGCCTGCTGGTGGGGATATGGTCTGATGAGCATCGCGGCCGGAAGCTACATCGCTTCGCTCGGCGCTGTTGTGATGACCGTCATTATCAATCGAGTTTCCGGCGTAGCTTTGCTGGAGAAGTCACTCAACTTGGATAAGCCTGGCTATGAGGCCTATGCAAGTCGGACCAGTGCATTTATTCCCCTGCCACCAAAGAAATAGCAGGTACCGGATGATTAAGTGATTGATAGTCTGCCGTTTGCAGCACTTCGGCCGCCACTCGCATCGCGCCCAAGGTCACGCCCGCTGTGGATTGTCCGGGAAAGATGGAATCCCCGACCAACCACAAACCGGCAACTCCTGTTCGCGGACCTCGAGCGTTCCAAATGGAAGTTTGGGGGAATCCGCCAACCATGCCCTGGTGGCGGTGAGTAAATTGCTCAAAAGTCACAGGTGTGCCTGGCAGACACAGCTCAGTCGCCTGTCGGATGCCAGGAATGGCCTTTTCGGCCGCCAACATCATTCGCTGCGTATATTCTTCACGATGATCTTCGTAGGCCTGACGATCCTTCTCGTACAGTCGCCACCAGGGGCCAACCGCCGTATGAGTTGACAAGGTTGCCGGTCTCCTGCCCAACGGTGCTCGACTGGCATCTTCAGGGTCAGCCAGCGATATAAAAACGGAATTACCTTCACCTAACGGCTGGGTGGCATCCACAATAACCTGATGATGACCGGTAACTCGATCGGGCAAATTGTTAGCTTTTAAGCCGAGATAAAGGGTGAAGGCACCCCAGGTTGCTGGTAAGCGGCTTATTTCCTGGTCGCGCTTCTTTGGAGCAGCATCACCAAGCAGTTCGACCAGAGACCAGGGTGTCAGATTAGCGAGGATGGTGTCGCCTTTCAGCGACAGACCTTGCTTCGTATAAACGCCGATCGCCCGGCCATCTTTAACCACGATGCGTTCCACATGCTGCCGATAGCGTACTTCGCCCCCATTGGCTCGAATCCAATCGACCAACGTCTTAGCCAATGAACCCATTCCTCCCTGCACATGGCTTACACCCCGTCGAGGGAGATCGAGGGCGGCGCTGCCATAAAGGGCATCAGCCTTGGTCTGTGTCGTCTGGGCAGAAATCAGCAGTTGCCCATCTAGAAAAGCGGAAAATATTGGATCGTTGTTTGGCGCATAGTCGCTGACCTTACCGAACAGAAAGGGTATGGCCCTTGCCGTCGAGGGCCGTAACGCTTTTGTTAGGGTCATTAAGTCGCGGGCTTGTTGAGGGGGCCAGGGGAAAGGACGAGAAGAGATATCCCAGCTAATATTGGCCAACATCTCTTGCGTACGCCAAAATTGACTCGTTGCAGGAAAGGCAGATAACCATTCTTCCCGCCAGCGAGCGGGATCAGACCATTGAGTAACCGTCCTGCCGTCAGGTAGATGAACTTGCCAGGCGGGGTCAGCCGGCCGTACTGGCCAGTCAAGGTTCAGTGTTTCGGCTAGGCGATAGTGCGGTCCGCCGGTGGAAAAGCCACCGGCCAAGGTCGCGCCTGCGTCAAAAAGATATTTCTGATGGTAAAAAGTTCCCGCGCTCCCTCCGGGATAGATGTGAGACTCTAATACCGTCACCTGATGCCCGGCATGAAGCAATAATGCAGCTGCGGTTAAACCACCGATACCCGCGCCGATTACCAGGATGTTTTTCTGTCTAGCCATGAGAAATGCCGCCGATTGTTAATTCTTATCGTAAACCCAGAGGCTGAAGACTAATCCAATTCCTACTTGATGGCGTTCATAAACTCGCTTCGCGTTTTGGCGTCCGCTTTGAAAGATCCGATCAGGGCGGTGGTAACCATTTGCGCCTGTTCCTTTTTAACGCCGCGCATCATGGAGCACATGTGAGCCCCTTCAACGACAACAGCTACGCCCAGGGGATCAAGCACCTCAACCAATAATTCTGCGATTTGGCGAGTCATTCGTTCCTGGACCTGCAGGCGGCGGGCGAACATGTCTACTATCCGGGGGATTTTGGACAATCCAATTATTTTTTCATTTGGTAAGTAGGCAATGTGGGCCCGTCCGTAGAATGGCAGCATGTGATGTTCGCACATGCTGAAGAACTCTATATCTTTGACCAAGATCATCTCATCGTATTCCACATCAAATAAAGCACCGTTCACCAGGGTGACCGGATCGGTTTTGTATCCACCCAATATCTCATCATACATTCTGGCGACACGATTGGGTGTGCCCATCAGACCCTGACGAGTTGCGACTTCGCCATCAATGTTGGCCAAGATATGACCCACGGCTTGTTCTATTTGTTCATGACGGTTTGGCACAGGAATCATTTCCACAGATACCGTGCCATTCCTCTTTGATGTCAATTCAGTTGTGTACATTTTTACTCCTCATAATTGTCCTTAAATGCTTCTTAGTAATAAGCTTTCGGGCGGTAAATAGGAGGGTGAGTGAAGCGCGTGAGTACATGAGACGACTCACCAATCCTTTCACACCCTTTTCGAATTCGTACTCAATGCTCTCATTCACCTGGGTCATTTCGTTGTTAATTGCGACGAACTGATGACGGTGCTGCCAATTCTTTAACGGGCCGGTGACCAGCGTGTCCGTGAAACCTTGGTCGTCAACCTTGCTGTGCACAGCTTGCCACCGGATGGGAAATGGACCAAACCAGATGGTAAAATCAGCCTTCGATCCTTCTCCTAGGGGTTCAACAGCGTGAAGCTGAACAAAAAGCGGTGGCGGTGTCAGGGTCTTGAGGACGCTCGTGTCACGATGAAAGTCCAGGACGACCGGCTGGGGAGCATCTATGGTAAATCGATAATCAAATGTTGGCATTGATACACCTTTACTGCCCTTCAATTTTGTGGGCTTGATTAACTCAGATCGATGACGCCTTTATAGCCATCATGGTAGGCACTCATAATGCGATCCGCAACTTGTTCTGGTGTGGCGGCATCTTTAGGCATACGAAACGGCAATTTATCCAAGAAGGGTGTGTCCACAACTCCGGGGTGGACAAGGATCACTCGCCGTTTTCTTTCTTCTTTCCGCATGGTTTCGACAAAATCTTCTAGCCCCGATTTGGCCCAAGCATATGCGGAAAGGCCAGGCAAGGGCAGCCGCTCACTCATGGCTCCGATGAAGATCAGGGAAGCATCTTCCTTCAGGATAGGTAGACTAAAATGAGTAACTAAGAAGGTGCTTGTTAAGTTGGAGCCCAATACCTGTTGCCAGCACTCTGGTGAAATCTCGTTCACGGTTGATGAGAATACATCGCCAAATGCGTTGATCCACAAGGTTATTTGGTCAATCTCATTGCCGGCTGACCTTATGGCGTTTTGCACCGAATAGGTGTTGGTTACATCTGCTTCTATTGTCATAGTGGCATGATTGTTAAACTGTTCCACATTCCGACCAACTGCAATAATCTCCCATTCATCTGCCAGCAGTTGCGACGTTAGCGCTTTCCCGATGCCGCTGCCTGCACCCCAAATCATTGCCGTTGTCATAATTTCAACAATCCTTTAATCGAGATAATGGTGAATGCGGGCCGTGGTAATAATTCCCAATTCTTCGGCTCGCACTCACCACTTCTAGAAGAAGAGGAGGACACCAATTCTTCCATACGCGTGCTGTTATTTCATTTATTATGCCGGTGGCAACAGTACGGCGTCGATGACATGGATGACGCCATTGGATGCGATGATGTCGGTGATAATCACCTTCACCGTGTCATTCAGGAAAACCTCGCCATCTACAACGGTGATGGTTACATCTTCACCAAGCAAGGTGGTGGCCGCATCGAGCCCAATAACATCCTCAGCCTTAACAATGCCTGCTATCACGTGGTAGAGCAGGATATTTGTTAAAGCGCCTTCAGGATCTTCGAGCAAGGCCTCAACCGTGCCCTCAGGCAAAGCAGCAAAAGCATCGTCTACCGGGGCGAAAACGGTGAACTCTCCCTCACCAGCGAAAGTATCAACCAGGCCAGCCGCCTCGAGAGCAGCCACCAAAGTTGTGAATCGGCCGTCTTCAACCGCGATCTCGGCGATGGATTTGGCATCCATCATCTCTTCTTCCGCCATCTGTTCCTCTGCAGCCGCTGCCACGATGCTAGGGGGCAGAATCACAGTGTCGATGACGTGTATTATGCCGTTGGAGGCCTTGATATCGGTGATGATGACGGTTGCGCTATCGTTTAACAAGACCTTACCGTCTACGACCTTGATGGCCACTGGTTAACCTTGAATTGTCGTCGCCGACTCAAGGGTCACAACGGTTTCGGCCGGGAAAACGCCTTCGGCGACGTGGTAAAGCAGAATGTCCTTCAAAGCGCCTTCTGGATCTTCTAATAAGGACGCTACCGTTCCCTCAGGCAGAGCAGCAAAGGCGTCATCTGTTGGAGCAAAGACTGTGAACTGACCCTCGCCACTTAAGGTTTCGGCCAATCCTGCGGCTTGTACCGCCGCAACTAAGGTAGTGAATCGACCATCTTCTGCGGCGATATCAACGATGGATCTGGCTTCCGCCATCTCCTCTTCTGCTTCTTTCGGTGTTTCCATCGGTTCTTCTACCGCTTCAGGTACCGGCGCGGCAGTCGGATCAGCAGCGGTGCTGCAAGCTGCTAGAACCAAACTAAGAACAAGAAATAATCCTAACCAAGTAAAACGTTTCATTTTTTAGTCTCCTTTGACTTTTCGTAATCTGATTGATATGGCATCCTGAATCAGGTTTGGAAATTCTGTTCAGGTGCAAAGCTAACCAACATCCAATAAATTTGCCTAAATCTGGGCGCTGATTACACTCAGGACCGCTAAAGCGACCGCGATGACCACCAAAGAAGAGCTCGAGTTTTTTCGAGCTTGACGATCACTCATGTACGCGTCACCTTTGGACTGGCCATATCCCACTTCATCCAGCTCGTGTCTTAGCTGCTGGCGGTATACTTCGAGGTACTGCATTCGACGTTCTGACTTATCCATATTGTTCTCCTATCTTTTTGAGCTTCTTCTTGAATTCCAATTAGTCGTCTACGGTAATTTGTCTTGCGCTCACTTCTGCCATTTCTGCAGCAGGTCTGTGCGCGTCCTTTAGTGAGCGTATAATATCCTTCGATCTACATATTGTCAAGATATTGTCCAATAATACTTATACATGTCTAATAAATGTACAACTATCGCTCTTAGATGGCTGCTTATCGAGTTTATGCTCGTCAAATGGCCATTCGGTGATAGGATGAAGTGATGAATACAAATCTGTGGTGGATTCGCCGCGATTTACGCTTAATCGATAATCAAGCCATTCAGGCTGCTCGTGTGAGAGGGGAGGCGATTGTACCTGTCTTCATCTTAGATCCGGCTTTGCTCTCTTCGGCGTACACGGGTGAGAATCGGGTGGCCTTTCTCATGGCTGGTCTTCGGGAATTAGATAAGGCGCTGCGCGATCGAGGAAGCTATCTGGTTGTGCGGCAAGGCCAGGCACTTGAACAACTAGGTGCCTTGATGGAAGAAACATCGGCCACTGCCATTTATGCTGAGGAGGATGTTTCGCCATATGCCCGCCGGCGTGACGCGTCCGTCAGCCAGCATCTGCCTTTGAATCTTGTGGGCGGAGTTGCCGTTCACCATCCTGATCTGATCTATAAAGCAGACGGGCTGCCTTATACGGTCTATACGCCTTTCAGCCGGCGTTGGAAAGAGCTGCCGGCCCCTGAACCGGGATCTCTGCTCCCGGCGCCAAAGCGAATGCCCACGCCACCCGATATCGACAGCTTGCCAATCCCTGACCGGCTCCAGTTGTCGAAGGCAATACCCTTCCTGCCAGGCGAACAAGAGGCGCAGCGCCGCTTGAATGCTTTTTTGTCGGCGGATGGCGAAGCCTCGATCACTCGATACGCCGGTCAAAGGGATCGCATGGATCTCAATGGCACTTCTGGGCTGTCACCCTATTTGCGTTTTGGTATGTTATCCGCCCGGCAGGCGGTCGTCTCTGCGCTGCAAAAACGATCGACCGTGCTCGATGAAAAAGGTCAACGGGGTGTTGAGGTCTGGCTCAGTGAACTGATCTGGCGTGAATTCTACATGTCCATCCTCTATCATTTTCCCCAGGTGCTTAGGCAAAGCTTTCGAACTGCTTACCATCACATTGCTTGGCGAAATAACGAGGATCACTTCGCCGCCTGGTGCGATGGTCAGACGGGTTATCCGGTGGTAGATGCTGCTATGCGCCAGCTCGCCCAAAGCGGCTGGATGCACAATCGCGCCCGGATGATCGCGGCCTCTTTTTTGGTAAAAGATTTGTTGATCGACTGGCGTTGGGGTGAACGGTGGTTTATGCAGCATCTAGTGGACGGCGACCCGGCAGCCAACAATGGCGGCTGGCAATGGACGGCCGGGACGGGCACTGACGCCTCACCCTATTTCCGCACCTTCAATCCGGTACTGCAAGGCAAAAAATTCGACCCTCATGGGAATTATGTGCGCCATTGGCTGCCCAAATTGGTCCAAGTGCCGGATAAATATCTGCATGAACCCTGGAAAATGCCCGAGGCGGTCCAGGCAGAAGTAGAATGCATGATCGGCCGGGATTATCCCCGACCCATCGTTCTTCATACCGTTGCTCGCCAGAAAACATTGGACGCTTATGCGCTGGCTCGTGAACAACATTCAAGCGGAGGAAAAAACAATGAGAGATAGCTCCCTCGAACAATACCTGACCCGGGCAGAAATCCCTCTTCGTCTGTCGTGCATTTCAAATACGGGTTGGCCTGTCGTTCTGTCCTTGTGGTATCTCTATGAGGACGGGCACCTATTTTGTGCGACACCCCAAGTGGCGAAGGTGGTTTCTTACGTGATGGAGGAACCTCGCTGCGCTTTTGAGATTGCTTCAGACCGGCCCCCGTACTGTGGCGTCCGCGGTCGGGCGCTAGCCACAATTGAGCCGGATCGTGGTTTAGAGATCCTAGAACGCCTCTTGGTCCGGTATATGGGGGGAACCGACAATGAGCTGGCCCAACGACTATTGGGGCGATCCCAAGCTGAAGTCGCGATACGCTTGACCCCGCAGAGCCACCATACTTGGAACTTCAGCGAGCGCATGGCCCGATCTATCCCTTCGATCAAGCAAAAGGTATGCCCTGACTAGACTTACACCGAGACGGTAAGAGGATGCCTGGATTTTTACCAGACATCTTCTTCTTTCAGATAGGAAATGGTATTTATACCGGCGCCAATGTCCCGGCAAAGATAATCCAGGCCAGAACAGTTTTAGCCGTTAGGCTGAGGATAATGTAAAAACGCTCTCCGAAGAGGTAATCTTTCCAGCGGCCGACTTTCTTGTACTGCAGCACCATATTGATCGCGAAAATGTTGAAGAAGACGAACAGGGTGGGAACGATGAAGTAGACGAATGTAGGCGGTTTGGCCTCACCATCACCAGAGTTAATCGAGCCCATGAAGTATATGACGATGACAATCCAGGGCAGGATGCCAGCGAAAACGCCATAGATGAATGATGACCAGTCGGTCTTTATCGTATATTGATTCAGTTTTTCCATGAGCAGGCCGAAGAGGTTCATGGTGGCGTTAATGCCAAAGATGAGGATGAGGGCGCCTACATCCCATAAACCGACTAGCATGCCTATAAGAACAATCATCAACGAGGAGCTCAATGCATATTCATAGAAGCGGACTGGGTTCATGCCCATCTTAAGATTGGCGACGTACCTATTGTTGCCGATGGTCGCCAGATAAAAATGGGCCACGGCCGAGAGCAACAAGAAGACAGCCACGGCCGGACCAAAACGCAATTCATAAAGCACTTCTGGGTTAGGAGATAGGGAACGGGTGTCCGTATCGAACTTTAAGAAGAAAGAATAGATGGGGTAGGTCGTGTCGTTGCTTAGGACGATCATCAGGATACCCTGTATCAGATGCAGGAATCCCATAATCAAATTAAATCGTCCCAATCCTTTGAACGTAGCCTCAGAAGCGACAACCTTGGGTGGGATAGTTATATCAGTCATTATTGTTACTCCTATTTCTTGAAAATACTCTTCTTTTGCAAAATAGCAAACTTGACGTGCCAGAGGAATATGCCTGGCTTAAATTGGTCTTAGTAACTGTCCGCTGCGTGCAGCTTTACCCTTTCGTATAGCCCCACAAATCGAGCCATGATAATAGCGATGCAGAGCACGCTAACGCCAGCTTCGATGGCCGAAGGCTACCATCCCCGTGACCATATGTTTCCTTTAAAAGGCCCCACTATATCGTCGGTGATCCAACCACCATAGAAATTGCCGGGCTGCGGCCGGACCAGCTCGCCATCCACTAGGCATTGATCCATAGCCCAGGCATAAAAAGCCACATGATCCTTGATGGCTCTAAAGGATGGTGCTGGCCTTGGATATGTCCAGGCCACTTTCTCGGCTATCTTGCCCTTGATCCCGACATCATAGTAGGTGGCCCTCCCCTTCCACTCGCACCAGGAATCGCCCTCAGAATCGGTCAAATAATCCATCCGAATGTCTTCGGGTGGTATGTAGTAGACCGGCGGGTGACTCGTTTCTAACACACGTTTAGCGCGCCGGGTATCGACTAGTAGTTCTCCATCGAAGTACACTTGAATGTGCTTGTCTGTACGCGCCAATTTGGGCGGTCTTGGATAGTCCCAAACCGATTCTTGTCCTGGGCCAGGTTTAACGGGATTTTGCATTATCATGCTCTCAACTTTCGATTAACTTACGTCGCAAGCGATAGATGCCGCATTCGCTGACGGTGCCGGTAAGCGCCAACAACTAGCATGATGGCCGCAATGGCTACGGCTAACCAGGCGGCCGTGGCTACGCTGCTGGTATCGCTGTGCTTGAGAGCTATGCCAGCAAAAGCCCAGATAAGGACGAGGGCATAGGCCACATCACCTCGGGTCAGGCTGATGGCCGCGCCGATTAGGGTTGCCGCAATAAGCATGATCAGGGTCCAGGCCTCGGCGCTGATCCGCCAACCGTCCCACTCCCAGTAAGATAGCAGGGAGGTTATATTGGCGATAGTAGCCACGGTGATCCAGCCCAGATAGATGCTGAAGGGAATTTGGACCAGCCACTTCATGCTGGAGGAGACCTGGGTCCGGCCTATGTCCAGACGCAGATAAATGGCGATCAGACAGCCCAATAAAGCCAGCATGGCTAACACAGTCCAAGGAAACAATTCGTAGTGCCACAATAAAATCCAGGCGATATTGGCCATGCTCGAACAGACAAACAGATAACCGATCCTTCTCAAGGACTGATTGGTCGCTTGGACCGGCAGGGCCTGGTACACGGCGTATGCTATTATCCCCAGGTAAATTAAACCCCAGATTGAGAACACGTAGCCGGCCGGCACAAATAAGACCACAAATCGATCCGAAATCTCCCCGGTTGTTTGACCATTTATGGGTAGAGCATTGGCCAGAGCGTTGACTGCTATCATAGCCAGCGCGGCGATTAAGATGGAAAGTTGACGAACAGTGTCTGACTTCATCATCTATTTCCCTGCATTCTATGCTGGCTCGCTCTCTTGTGAAAGTAGCAATGAAAACCAATCCAATACCATGCTGGCGGAATCACCTAAGTGGATTCTGGCCCCCTGGTGATATGCCTGCAGATAATCAATTACTAACTGCTTCGGGGGGCGATAACTGGTAAGCAGATACTCAATCCGAGTGATGTCGGATTCTAACAGGGTCATATCCCCTAGATTGAGTGCGGCGTCAACAAATTGACCGATATCGTTATTTATTTTCGCCAGATACCTGGTGGGCTTGTTCGTCGCGATAAATGTGCCCCATACGTGGGTTTCGATGAGGGCCTGGCGCTCCCTAAATTGAGATAGGGCCTTCAGGTAAGAATCAGAAGGAGCGATTGGTTCCGGTTCGGGGAGCTTGTTCGCGATAATTTGTAATATGGTCTCAACAGAACCTTGTATTGTTTCTCCGAGAAAATGTCCCGGGATAAGTTCGCGCAAACGTGGCATTTGATTAAATGTCAGACCACCAAAGGCAATTTTAATATCCACCGAATGTAAGTCCAAAGCAATATCTTTCAATCCCGCGGCCCCATGTAACCGTTGGGCAGACACTATTGCTAGCGTAGGCGCAACCTTTTTAATGGTCGAAGCTAACTCCTCTGCAGGCACATCTGCGCCAAAGTAGACCACATCAAATCCTTGCCGGCGTAGCAGGAAGGTGAGAAGAAGCGAGCTGAAGACGTGGTAGTCACCCGGAGCGCATAAGCTGATTATCCGTTCTCGGCGAGAAGGAGAAGGCGCGGCTGCAATCAACATCTCCAATCTCTGGTTGGTAAGAGCAGTCGTGAAATGCTCCTGCTGAACGGATACTGTGCCTTCATACCAGCCGTTGCCAACTTCTGCCAATCCAAATTGCAACAACTCCAGGCATACGGTCTCGGGGGCATACTGCGCGAAGGCGAAAGCCAAGATCTGTTCCGCGGCTTCTCTGTCTAAGGCCAGGCAAGCTGATACCCAGGCTTGACGGAGTTCGTCTAATTGCCGTCCCTCCAAATACGGAGCAACCTGTGTGGCTTTGTCCCTAGTGGTTTCCGTTTGAAGAGGATCTTCTCCACGCTCATCGTAAGATCGCCATAAGTCAATGGCATGACTAATGGAAATGCCTTCTTCCTGTCGGGCAATTAGCCACTTTAACACGTCAATGTCATGTTGTGAATATTGTCGATGCCCACCGTCCGTTCTATGTGGAGTTGGGAAGCCATATCGACGCTCCCAGGCCCGGAGTGTGGCAGGATTTAATCCCGTCTGTTTAACAACCGCCTTTATATTGAGCATCGCTGCGCTATTCGTTTCTGTTCCATTTAAATTGTTCATCTATTCACCTGAGCCACCGCTAAGATTCTTCGCTGAATTGCCTAAATTCTACCTAGTTAGTCACTCGATGTCAAGATATTGTATATATATTGCATTGATATAGCGGATAACGGCAGCTCGCATTATATGCTGACCCTGGGCAAGTTGTAGGCAATGCCTAGAGCAATCAACGCACCGAGTAAAATAACGATTGGCCCAGGAAATCACTGTACCCATCTGTGGCGCAGGTGCTGAGATACGCGCGCCAGTGTTATGGTTATTCTATTCACATCTTATGCTTTATTTATACAAATATTTGACAATATTAACTGGGTTACCCTATACTAAGTGGTGTTGACTCAGTTTTATGCTCTCATGGTTTGAAAACGCGGCTCAAGCAAGATGTTGGAGTGGAATAAGATGAAATCAAGAATGAAAAACGCAAAAGACTCGATCTTTCTGGTGGTTAGCCCACTAATCGTCGCCGCCTATCTTGACTGGAAGGAAAAATAATCATGACCAATCTGCTGAAAGGTGAAAGCAGACCCCTGGTTCTAGTTACCGGCGTGACCGGATATGTCGGCGGTCGACTTGTTCCGCAATTGCTAGAGGAAGGCTACCAGGTTCAGGCGCTAATCCGCGGAGGTCCGGAGCGTCTAGCGGGCCGCCCGTGGCATTCCGAGATAGGTATCTTCCCTGGCGATGTCCTAAGACCGGAAGGGCTCGAAGCGGCGATGAAGGACGTGGATATCGCTTATTATCTCATACACAGTATGCGCGATAATACTCAATTCAGCCAAAGAGATATAAGCGCGGCACAGAACTTCGCCAATGCGGCTAAAACCGCCGGCGTGCAGCGCATCATATACCTCGGGGGCCTTGGTGATTCAGAAGGTGAACTATCAGAACACCTGCAATCACGCCAGGATACTGGGGTGGCGCTGCGCCAGGCTGGCGTCCCAGTTACTGAGTTTCGAGCTGGTATGATCGTTGGCTCAGGTAGTCTCTCCTTTGAGATGGTTCGTCATTTGACCGAGCGCTTGCCAGTCATGATCTGCCCCCGGTGGGTATTCGTCCGATCCCATCCCATCGCCATCCGAGATGTCTTGAGCTATTTAGTAACGGCCATTGAAACGCCAGACAGCAGCGGCCAGATCGTCGAGATTGGCGGGGCTAATGTGCTAACCTATTCTGAGATGATGGAGACCTATGCTCGAATTCGTGGCTTGCGTCGTCTCATCATCCCTGTCCCAGTGCTCACACCCCGCCTTTCTTCCTACTGGGCCCATTGGGTGACGCCTATTCCAGCCAACATCGCTCAGCCACTCATCAAAGGTTTGCGTTACGAAACCGTCGCACATGATGAACTTGCGCGTACACTGTTTCCTGAAATCCAACCTATCAATTATGAAACAGCGGTGGATTTAGCACTGAAGCGACTGGATGATGGTCAAATAGATTCGATTTGGAGCGATGCCTTGTCTTCAAGCAAAGGTGATGTTCCGCCTGTTTATCTTACCCAAGAACAGGGCATGTTAATCGAACGCCGGCAGCAGTCGGTACAGGCTTCACCCGAATCTTTATATAAAGTGTTTACAAGCTTAGGCGGCGATCGAGGTTGGCCGCCATTCAGTTGGCTATGGCGTCTTCGAGGGGTGCTTGACCGTCTCATTGGTGGAGTAGGCATGCGCCGGGGTCGCCGGCATCCCGATGATCTGCGAATGGGAGAGGCGTTGGATTTCTGGCGCGTTGAAGTACTCCAACCGTTTCGGATGCTCCGTTTGCGGGCGGAAATGAAATTGCCTGGACAGGGCTGGCTGCAATATGAAATAAAAGTCAACCAGGATGGACAAACCGTGCTTGTACAAACCGCTTTCTTCGCGCCAAAGGGTTTGCTCGGTATCGCGTATTGGTACGCGCTTTACCCGCTGCATGGTCTTATCTTCGCCAGGACCTTTGCAGAAATAGCCACAAGAGCCGAGAATGCATCGAATAGGATCTCTCCGGCAGCATCAGAGAAGATTGCACCTAGTGATCAGAATAGTTCAGCATCCGGCGAGTATCCACCGGTGACCGGGCGCTAAGTGCACAAATCAAGACTGGAGAGTAACGAACACATGAAAGCCACAGCTATTGCGGGGTCCAATATCGCATTCATTAAGTATAGGGGAAATCAGGATGATGACCTACGTATTCCAATGAATGGCAGCATATCTATGACATTGGACGCTGCACATACAACCACAAATGTGGAATTTAACCCAAATCTGGCTGACGATAGCTTTACACTTAACGGAAGCCATGTGAACCGAAAGGCTACGGCGCGGGTTTCCAAACACCTTGATCATATACGAAAAATAGCCAATTCTGATTTGAAGGCAGTCGTAAGTTCGCAGAACAGTTTTCCAACTGGTGCTGGAATAGCCTCTTCAGCTTCTGGCTTTGCCGCGCTGACAGTTGCTGCATCGAAGGCCTTACGGCTTGATCTAACCAGGTCCGAACTCGGTCGGATTGCCCGATTAGGATCTGGCTCTGCATGCCGGTCCATTGATGGTGGCTTTGTGGAATGGCATCCCGGTGGAAGTCATGAAGACTCCTATGCCGTACCAATCGCTCCGTCCGATCACTGGGATTTAGTTGATATCGTCGCTATTATTTCCAGTGAACACAAGGCTTATGGTTCGTCTACTGGGCATGCCCTCGCCCATTCAAGTCCCTTTTATAAATCCCGGTTGGGAACTGTAGATGATTCACTCGCGCAGGTTCGGCAAGCTATCCTCGAAAAGGATTTTGCCGCGCTCGGAAGACTCATCGAGGAAGAAGCGATTCAACTTCATGTCACAGCAATGACTTCAATCCCCAGCGTGCTGTATTGGCAGGCGGGCACTTTAAATGTGATCCACGCCCTTCGTAGTTGGCGGAAAAGCGATCCTTCCGTTGCTGGTTATTTCACTATAGACGCCGGTGCTAACGTTCATATCATTTCCGAGCGCAAATCGGTTCCTGCGCTGCTGGAGAATTTAAAGACAGTCGATGGCGTAGAAGAAATGCTGGTTTCACATATCGGGGGTGAGGCAAGAGTTATCGATGGCGTAACCGCCTGATTTTAAGAGAGTGAATTTCAGATTCATCAAACATTCAGGTCATCTAGTTTAGTTCGATGACCTGGCTTTGATGGTATCTAGGTGATAATCTCCAAACTTACCCCAATCTATGGCCTTGTTATACTTTCTTCGTTTAGCTTGGAAATGAACGATAACCGCGACCTGATCTAGTTCGGGGCAGCTCTTCAGTAGATGGCGGTCACCATAACGAAAAGCCTGGATCACCTGGCCCATATGGTGATTGAAAATGTTGTAACGCCAGCGAGCTGAACCTAAGACAAGGCCGCCGCTGACATGGCAATAAACATGCAAGGACCAGGGCTTCCAATCCTGATCCCGTTTCCATTCAGCCAGTACTTCATCACGCATAAGCCGGGTATACCAACCGCTTATTTGTGAGCGGTCGAATTCCTGCCCGATTGTCAAGAACAAATCACCTGTTCTATCAGAATGGGTCAATGTATATCGCCTGGGTTGAACCAGCTCGGTTTCAGAAACATCACTCAAATAGGTTACGTGCAGCTTGTCTGGATTCAAAACAGTCATGATAGTTCCTACATTTGAGTTTAGGAGGCCGGATTGTCAATGTTTATTATAAGACGCTCTTCGATTGTTTGGGCTCGCAGAAACATATGCCACCGGACTATGATCGTATTCGTCCATATCACATCGGCCTGATATGAGTTGATGTTCGAATATAAACAAAATCTATACAAAACATTGGCATAGATCTGGAAATGTGTTATTCTTCGAATAGATAAAACCACGATGTGGTAACGTCAATGTATTCTGGGAGATAACTCAATGTCAAATCGCGAAATCGTTGTCGATAGCCTGAGCAAACAATATTCAGAGGATGTGCTGGCAGTGGACAATATCTCATTAAAAGTAGAATCGGGCCAGATATATGGCTTCCTGGGGCCAAATGGGGCCGGCAAAAGTACGACGATCAAGATCTTGACTTCCCTGGCTCTTCCCACCAGTGGTTCGGCCACTGTTGGCGGTTATGATGTCGTTTCAGAGGCCGACCAGGTGCGCCGCATCATGGGTGTGGCCTTGCAGGATATCGGCTTGGATTCACTTATGAAGTCCATGGAATTGCTCACTTTACAAGGGCAGTTATTTGGTGCCAAGCGGTCACAGGCTGAGTCTCGCGCCAAGGAATTGGTGGAGCTGGTGGGTCTGACCGATGCTATGGACCGGCGTGTGGGTACTTACAGTGGTGGCATGCGCCGCCGGCTTGATCTGGCCTTGGCGCTGGTTCACAAACCGGAAGTTCTTTTTCTCGATGAACCGACAACCGGCCTTGACCCGGCCAGCCGCCGCGATCTGTGGTTGGAGGTCAAGCGACTTAACCGTGACTATGGCATGACCATCTTTCTCACCACCCAATATTTGGAAGAAGCGGATGAATTGGCTGATATCGTAGCCATCATCAACGATGGCAGGATCGTAAAGACAGGATCGCCAGCCCTGCTCAAGGCAGGCGTTGGAAAAGAGTCGATAAACATTTCCTTTGATACTCGGGAAAGGGCTGAAATCGCCAGTGCCACGCTCATGAACATGGCTGAATTGGTCCAAACTGACCGGGATATGGTACGCCTGTACATGGACAATGCTGCCCAGATGATACCGGCCGTTGTCAACCGTCTACAACAGGCGGATATCAATCCTATCTCTTTAACCCTCACCCAGCCCACATTGGACGATGTGTTCCTGCAAGTTACCGGACAGAGTTTGCAGTCCCAGGCAGAAGCACCGGTAGAGACGGCTTAAGCACACCCAATTCCGAAACAGATTAAACGGAAAGGACGATTACCATGACGACCCAGGCAGAAGTAAATACCAACCGTAAAGTATCATCACCTAGAGCGCGGGTGCCGCAGCAAATCCTGCTGATGACCCAACGCAACCTCTTAACTATTTTTCGTACTCCAGAAGCTTTGATACCGCCCATTGCAATAAGCGTTTTCTTTTTACTGATCTACGAATCTACGTTAGGTGAAGCCGCCAGCTTTGTGCCCGGTCTCAGTGGAAACAGCTACTTGGGTTTCATTTTGCCCTTATCGATCGTTAGCTCAGCATTGGCCGGGGCGGGCATTGCTTCCCAGAATCTTGTTCGCGATCTGGAAAGCGGGTATTTCGACAAGCTGCTATTGACACCCATTAGCAGAGCATCGCTTATTTTAGGCCCCATCCTGGCGGGTGCCCTGATCTTGGCTATACAGACCGGCATCGTCATTGGGGTTGGGCTTTTAATGGGCCTTGAGCCGGTAACCGGTGTCACTGGTTTGCTGGCTGTGATCGGAATCGCTTTGCTGCTGGGCGTTGGTTTTGCCGGTTTCACCGTTTCGGCCGCCCTCGGCAGCGGCAGTGCCGCTGTTACCCAGAGTGCCGGCTTTATCTTTTTCCCCTTGACGTTTCTGACAGCCAGTTTTGTGCCCCTTGAACTGTTAGACGGATGGCTAAAAACCGCAGCCCAGTTGAACCCGATCACGTACGTTTTGGGCGCGATGCGCGATACGCTCAATGTTGGTTGGGTCAGCTCTTCATTGTGGCAAGGGGTTCTGGCTTGTATGATCTTAGCCATCGCCATGTATGCCCTTGCTGTATTTGCTTTACGCGTCCGCACTCGCCGCAGCTAATGAAGAGGCGCTCACCCGGCCCGCTGCAATCCGTCAACGTCCCCGACCAGAAACGGCGCTCAGCATTTCTAAGGTAGCCTGAACTATCTGAGCATGCTGGTCTTCACGGCTAACACCGGCAGGATTATCGCCAGACTTGGAGCCGTACCAGCCAAATTGACCGTGATTGCCACCTTGGATAGCTACCCAACTCGTATCCAGCGGCAACAGCGATTCAGATGCGCGGATCTCGTCCAATGAAGCCAGGCCATCGTTCGTTCCGTAGATGGAGGTGACGATCAGATCCTGGTTCGATAAATCGTCCGATTGCCCCGGGTAGGCTGCCCATAAGGCTAAACCCGCCACCTCCTCTGGATGATTAGCGGCGAAGTTCGCGGCCATAGCCCCGCCTAGCGAGTGACCACCGACGGCCCAGGATGAGATCTCTGGATACGCGTCCATCACCTCAAGGGCTCGATTGGGCGCCAGGAAAGCCAGGTTCAAGGGCATCGGCGCGATGACTACCAAATACCCTTCAGCGGCGATGGCCTGTGCCAGCGGTGCATAAGCGACTGGATCCACCCTTGCGCCCGGGTAGAAAATGAGGCCAGTCGATGGATCGCCGCTAGCCGGGTGAAAGACCAGCCACCTGTCGGTATCTACATCAACGAGAGAATCGGATGTTAAAGCGGCCTCGGCCTCTGGCATCGCACCAGGTCCGGTCAGCGCCCAGATGACAAAACCCAGGGTCAGTAACAAGGGGATTATTAATAGGAGCCACCAAAGTCGTTTCATATGACCGTATTTTATGAGGTGGTGAGGGATGTCGCCAATTGCTCTGAGTTTGGTCACCCTGAATGTTACACGAAGCACCTTCTTCCGCAAATCGAACGCCCCAAAAATCACGAATAAACGGTACAATTATTTGACATATTATGAACAATATGTTATTCTTGCTTCAATTAACGTCACAAATGGAGTCTAGATATGCCAAAAGTAGCCATAAACGCCCCTGCACCAGACTTCACCCTGCAGGATTATCAGGGCAATTTAGCTAGCCTGTCTCATTTCAAGGAAAAACAACATGTTCTTTTGATCTTCAATAGAGGTTTTTCCTGACCATTCTGCCATGCGCACTTGGCGCAGTTGCGCCAGGACCTGGATCGATTTGTTGGGCTCGACGTGGCCATTCTGGTTATCGGACCCGAGAACGCCCAAAAGTTCGCTTCCTATTTCAGTAAGCATCGTTTACCCTTCATCGGGTTACCTGATCCCAAACACCACGTGTTAAAACTGTATGGTCAGGAAATTAATCTATTTAAATTTGGCCGGATGCCGGCCCAGGTATTGGTGGACAAATCTGGAATAGCCCGCTTTGTTCATTATGGCCATTCGATGAGCGATATTCCATCGAATATAGAACTCCTTTCTCTGGTGGAAGAAATGAACCAGGAAATACCCGAATTAACTTCCATGTCATAACATTAGAAAGATCAACCAGCTTGGCACGATTATTCTTTGACCCTTGTTTCGACCACCGGGCACCGTCCAGGATTCCGGCGGTTTTTACTTTTCGGTGTAGCATCCTATCTCTTTCATCCGGGCTTTGAACCAACACGAAACCCAAAAGTGCCGATCAAGTTCGCTATCTTACCTCCTTGAGCAATCCTTTTTCCCCAGTCAATTTTCAACATTGATTTTTGCTGTAGTCCAACGTATAAGATCAGGTATCAAGAGGATCAACACTTGGGGATCACCAGCCAGGCTATGGCTGGAGCGGCAGTTAATAGAGTTGTCGAGATAATATGCGAGAATTGATCTGGATTGTCCTGGCTTTTCTGTGTGGTTCTTTGCCTCTGTCGGTCTGGCTCGGCCGCGTCGCTCTCGGGAAAGATATCAGGCAATTTGGGGATGGAAATCCTGGAGCTGCCAATGTGTGGCGTGCCGGAGGACCGGGTTGGGGAATGCTTGCCGTTTTGCTAGATTTCCTCAAAGGTGTCTTCCCGGTCGGATTGGCTAATTTCGTATTCGGCGTTGAGGGAGTCGCTCTAGTAATCGTGGCCATCGCCCCCATTGCCGGTCATGCCTTTTCGCCTTTTCTTGGCTTTCACGGTGGCAAAGCTCTGGCGGTCACTTTCGGTATCTGGGCCGGGCTCACTCTCTGGATCGTCCCTACAATCCTGGGACTATTCTTCGGTATTTATTTGGCGCTGCTCAAGCCAGATGGCTGGGCTGTGATGGCTGGTATGTTCAGTTTATTGGTTGTCTTGTTGATTATTGGTAATCCAATTTGGCTGGGGATTTGGGCGGGTATGTCCGCGATACTTGGCTGGAAACATCGTGCCGATCTTGTTCAAAAGCCAGCGTTACGTCTTCAGCTTCAAAATACGCAGAAGTAATGGGTTATTCGGTTCGACCTTGATTTCTTCTGGCTTTAACCAGTGTTTTCCTTGAAGTATGCACGGCCGCCAACACTAAAATGACGCCGGCCGATGTGGTCAATGCATTAAACAAAATAACCCGCACGAAGAAGCTAAAAGAGTATAGTTCCATCATCGATTTTCATCCTTTTGTCCATAATCAAGATTAAGCACCAAGCTTTGATTGCAACCAGATCGAGGGTAAACGTCGCATTTTGCCCCACTTGCTAACGTGGGCGCGTCGGCTAAAGACATCGTAATCATGGGCTTCGATATCATCCAAGATTGCTCGATAAAAAGTTGCTGCGGCGGAAATTGCGAAGCGTCCTTGTGAATCTAACATCGAAATGCCCGGCCACGCTTCCTCATAGATCTGGCGAGCTCGAGCGATTTGGAATTTCATAAAATCGCGCCAGCGATCATCGTATACGCCTTCTGTTGCCCCGGCAGCGATGTCTTCCTCACCTAAGCCAAAGGCTGCTAGTTCCGCCTGGGGTAAATATAGACGGCCGCGCTCCCAATCTTCAGCCACATCACGTAGTATGTTGGTAAGCTGGAGGGCAACGCCAAGTTTCACCGCGTAGCGAACAGCTTCCTCGCTCTCGTAACCGGTGATATGCATGCTCATCAGGCCCACGGTGGAGGCCGCCCCATAACAATAGTGGGTGAGGTCCTCAAAGGTCTCATAGCGCGTCTGGTGGAGATCGCGGGCTACGCCATCGATGAGCTGTTCGGCATAGCGTTGGGGGATAGCATACTTAGCCCGGGCATCTGCCCAGGCAACCGCTACCAGATCTTGTTGTGGCGGCCGCGAGCTTAAAGAGCGTTCTCGCCAGGTTTCCAATAAGGCGGGGGCATCCGCACCGGATTCATCCACAATGTCGTCGGCTGTACGACAGAAGGCGTATAGTGCGCGAACGGCCATGCGCGCATCCGGCTTCATCAAACCGGATGCTAGATAGAAGGAGCGACTATGAAAAGAGGTAATCTCTTCGCAATGGGCATAGGCTTGCTCTAGCAAGGCCTCGTCTGCCCGACTTTTCTGATCGGCTGACTGTACCGTCAACCAGCCTTCCTGAGCCAGGCTAAGCAATGGATTTTCCCATCTATCGTTTACCAGAGCAGTCATGATTCAATCTCCACACTGACGCAATACGGTTCAATGCGAATATTCTAGCAGAATGTATATATATTGTCAAGTTATTGCACAATATTTGGCTAATAATACTTGCTGGAACGAGATATGCCGTAAAGATTGATGGTCAGTTGGCCAAATTGTCGCAATCTATAGCAGGGGCGCTCGCAGATATTGAGCATGCCACCAGGCAAATCTGACAATACGCCAAACGGCCGAGGGCAGTCCAGTCTTTTTCAGGATTTAGACTCAGGATTGGGAGGGACAATGCTGGCCAGCTAGTAAATTGATCTGAAGTTTCGAGAAGGGAGCTTGATGATATGGGTGCTGATGCGATCAATGACGCCCAGTCAATATACAAGGGTATTTGTCTATAGGATTAGCTTGTTCAGCAGAAGAGAGATAAGAAGAGCGGCCGGTAAACCGCCAATCTTAAACATCAGGAAGGGATTGGAACAACCTCAGGATTGGTGAATAATTGGCCGGGATTAGACAAATCCAGGAAGCCAGGAGAAGGTTCGATTTCGATAAGGTCTATATCCTCGTTTGGCTTAATAGATTTCGCAGGGCCAAACGTTTCTCCTCAGTGATCCTCCCCTCCATACGCCATAACACCTCGCCTGATATATCGAACAGGTAGAGCCATATGTTCTGCTCGTTGTCGATATCAAGGGCATTTCTAAAAGCGCGCTTGTCCAGATACAGTGTGATGGTACGCTCGCGTGTGGCTTTGTCGGGTATGCCCGCACGCATCCCCTCGTTCAAGAATGTGCGATAGAAGAAACCTTTACGGGGCAAGGTTGGAAACTCATAATAGTGGAGTCCAGGGAATTCTTGCGCCAATTGCCCAACAAAAGGAATCCATTCATCTATCAGATCTTGATGCCAGCGCAAAAAGGCAATGAAAACCAGGTTGATCTCCCCGGAAAAATCGTCTGGAAAGACCCGTTTCTGACGGGCCAGATTGCTGCCCTCAACTCTTGGAAGTTTCATGGTTCAACCTGAATAACAGACTGAAAATTCGTCACTGGGGCGCCGCCATGATGATTCTCAAAAAACTTTGCATCAAATGGGACCCAGGCACACCGGGACTTCTGAGAATAATTGAAACAAGCTGAACCCAAACATCCCAAAGGCCACTAAGTATGTGATGGCAAGGCCCAGCGTCAGTCTAGGCCGGCGAGTCGCTACCGACCAAATGATCAACGCCAATCCGAAAAGCGGCGTAAGCAGCGACAGGAACAGGTATTTCACTGTACCGGCTAACCCGCCAAGCGCCGGCATCCAGGCCGGAATGTTAGCCGTGGATTGCTCGGTCGCAATGGCCAGCATACGCAAAATAAAGATATTCTCGATCCAGTCAAGGAACATGGCGACAAAGGGAAAGAGCATCACAACTGCCCCGACCCTTAACCACCGACCCTCTTGTCGGCGGACGATCAGTCCGATCAGACCGCTGTACAAAAGGGCATAGCCGACTGGAAAGATCAGGTCGCCTGGAAGGTGGAGGGAGCGAGCGGCGGCTCTGGCCTCGTCGTCGTAACTGTTTATCACAGCAGCTGCGCGCGATTGCGTGAATGGTATCTGGAGACACGTTAGATCCTTTCCGCCTTTCTCCTCTATCACGCCAGAGTAGGGGACCATTAGGAAAGACAAAGCCAGGACAAAGATTGCCAAACCGGCAACAACCATACCAATTAGCCAGCGGACAGCGTGAGGTGATTTAATGGCGGTTACCATGTTCGCTTGGTCTGATTTTGAGTCATTGTGCGACCTTGATAAGTATTCTGTCGGACGAGTTTACCATAGTAAGGTTGCCTGACGTAACAAAACTGGACGCGCTTTTGAAAGTGTTTAGCCCGGAATATAGATAGGAAAGTAGAGTACTACCACCGCCCTGCCATTAAACCTGTTTGCCTCATATGTCTGTCTAACTGAAATCGCGTAGGGAAATTAAGGCCTAGTCATTTAGTGTGGTTAAGAATTCTTATAACGGAATTGACACCAGGTTTGGTGGCTGTAGAATATCGACAAGATTTATCAATTTAGCCCCGAGAGGCTCATTTACAATAACATTGCAAATGAGACCCCACGGTTCCTTTCAAAAACACCGTTTGTTAAAGGATTCTACCTCGAGTAGAAGCGCATAAAAGTCTCGATCCTGGTTCATACGGTTCACATCCGTGAGGTCGTTGGTTCGAGTCCAATCGCGCCCACTTTGACCCCTTTTTGTATCACTTCAGCCTCAATGTTAATTGTTCCTACCAGAGATAGCGAGGCCTATCTTC
>JBARZW010000465.1:0-4571 GCA_049650305.1 Promineifilaceae bacterium (SeqCode) | reverse complement strand
CTACCCAGATCCGACTCGTCCCATTAGTAGGAGCCTGCTTCTGGCAACAAAAATGCCGGACCTTATATCGGCCGGCACCCATTTGGAAGTCTCAATACAACTAAAATGTTGTGATCCAACTGTGGATAAGTTGCGGACTATATCACACAAAAGCAAGATGAGGTATTAGAAGTTCACTAGTTATGCACGCAAATTCGGGAAAAGGTGCCATTATCTCGCCTAACCTGATTCCATCAGAATCTTGAGCGTGTTGAAATTGCCCTATCCTGCTTAACAGCCTGCTTGATGACCACCCCTTCCAGTATTTTGAGAATACCGGAGGCTTCAACTTGCCTTTCCAGATTTAATTGCGTGCCATTCTCCTCTGGTTCCAGCTTCACGTTGCCTGCGATCGAAAAAGGGCTGTCATCCGACTTGAAACCGTACATGTTTGGGGGATCCCAGACCGTATACTCCACAGACGCTTCAATTTTGTGGCCAAAAACCTTTGTGACCACGCGTTTGATTGAACCGGCGCCAGCCGGATCCGGGGAGATCCATTCTGATGACACGAGGTTTTCTTGTCACAGAAGATCGTCGTCAGGATTGTATGCAAAATCAAAGACTTCCTGCGGTGGACGGTCGATAAATACACGTATTTCGAAAGTACCCATGAGCTATCCTCCATTTGTGATCGGCTGACTCTTGGCAAAGGTTACATCCTTGACTGCTAGTTCGCCACGTCAATACTTAGAATAATCTAGAAAGTGCGCCACTCTTCTTGAAGATTACACCATTTCCCCCAAGCCCTTTCGGGTGGAAAATAGCTTATGAGGATGACAATTATCAAACCAAATGTTAGGGGAGTGCCGCATCTAGTAGCTTGCAAAGAACATCCGCAAAACACGTATCCATAACCAGAAAAGATCATTGGCAAGCTTACGCAGCCCGTGTGTTAAAAAAACGCCCCTTAACTTTATTCCCCAGATTAGATCGGAAACCTCGCTTCTACCTCCTGAGGAGGTGTAAAGAAACCCCTCCCCATAGATGTGTTTCTTTACTGTTTCGTTTTTAACATTACTCGACCGGCCTCTGGCAATTGATGGGTAAATACGAAACCTTAATGCAACATAACATGTATAAGATGCAGGCAAATTAACGTCGGTTTTATTTAACGCATCTTGGCCAGCGGGGAACTCTCTCCCGAGAGATTGAGGAGGTTGGGGTTAATGGGGATGGAAGAAGACCCTCTAAGCGTTGTTTTTCGCGCAAGATCTAAAAGATGCACTAGCAGAACTTTTTCGTGCGGCTGGTCTTATAAACTGGTATTCTCCGAATATGTAACGTTTTTTGGGTTATTTCGTCTTTAAGACTAAGAGGACTTATATGCCCGTTGAACAGCGCGAAGCGCGGTTAACGGCCCAGGCGCTTCAGGGTAACAGAGATGCATTCGGTGACCTATACGAGTTGTATTTGGAAGAGGTTTACCGCTATGTATTTTATCGCGTTAGTAACGAAGCAGACGCGGAGGATTTGACCGAGCAAGTGTTTCTAAATGCTTGGGAGAACCTCCCTAAATTTCTACAAAGTGTACCCTTCAAAGCCTGGCTTTATCGTATCGCGCGTAACACAGTCATTGATCACTATCGTACGCGTAACAAAAAAAACTTGCCCATGAACGAGAATGTTTCTTTCGTTGCTATGGATGATCAGCCAGAGGACAAGGTTCTAGCTCAGGAAACGACGGTGCGGCTCATACAAGCTATATCCAAACTATCTCAACTCCACCAAGACGTGATCATCTTGCGTTTTGCCAATGGCTTTAGCACAACAGAAACCGCACAAATCGTAGAACGTAACGTCGGGACAGTACGAGTATTGCAGCATCGGGCATTAAAGGCAATGCAATCTTATCTGGTGGCAGAGGAAATTGTTCATGGGTGAGCAACCTTCGGATAAAGTCGTTATTCTAGCTAGTTGCATCGAGGGTATTGAGGAAGATCGACTAACTGTCGAAGCGTGCCTCGAACGCTATCCTGAAATCGTCCTCGAACTGCGCGAAATGATTGCGATGGTGCAAGCGATCCGGGGCACACTCACAGCGAAACCGCCAGCAACCTTCAGCCGACATGCACGCTCTCGTTTGATGACTAAGCTTCAACCCTTGTCCATCGAGAACAATACTTTCTTTGATGCATTGCGCCACAGATGGCAACGCACCTTCGTTATGCCGAAACCGAGAAAATTCAGTTTGGTTTGGATGTTGGTTTTGGTAGCAATTGCATTCGTATTGCTTGGAGGCGGCACGGCCTATGCGTCGGACGCGGCCGTGCCCGGACAGCCCCTCTATGCACTGGATCGCTCTTTAGAGGAAGTCCAGGCAAGACTTACTAAGGCCCCCGAAGCCTCCGTAACATTGCACTTGACGTTTGCGGAAGAGCGCTTATCAGAAGCGCAAGAACTGGCCAGCGGTAAAGGAAGTGGAAAATTCCAGGATGCTCTGGGTGATTACGGTGAAACTATCGAAACCATCGCCCAGACTATTGGCGCAGTTGGGGATGCGGACCGGAATCGTTTGAGTGGCTTACTGGATGAAGCCTTTGTAAGCCACAATGCTAAGTTGTTTAGATTGGCCGTAGTAAATGGACCACGAGAGGAAGATGGCGATGCTGCTGTGAATAGATTCTGCGCTGGAGGTGAGACGCACCCGGTGGCTCAGAGTATGTCTGAGCAATACGCTGTGGATATAAAGCAGATTATGGACTGGTTCTGCGGAGGCGATAAAACACCTGGATATGGCTTCGGCCAGATCATGCTCGCTTTGCAAAAAGAGGTTCAGCTGGGCCAAGATGGTCCTTCTGCCCAGGAGATACTTTCAAGAAGGGCTAACGGAGAAGGCTGGGGTCAGATTTGGCAAGATCTAGGTTTGATCGGTAAGCCCAAAGATGGCACGTTACCAGACCGCGCTGGTCCAAAGGACAACAAAGGGTCGTCTGACGAGCCTGGACCTCCAGACCACGCTGGTCCAAAACCCAAGACGGATTCTTCTAGAGATAGCGGGCCACCCGACCATGCCGGTCCGAAGGACAAAACGGGATCGTCAAAAAATACCGGGCCTCCCGACCATGCTGGACGACCGAACGGTGCTGGCCCCATTGATGACATGTATCCTAGTACACCGTAGGAGCAAGTAGTACGCCATATTTAAAGTATCTCATTTATTGCCCAATGTAACCGCAACCTCGGATCAATGTTAAGGAGAGTGAGAACGATGAGAGCACAAATAAGACTTATAAGAGTGGGAGGATTAATAGCCCTTGCGACAGTGCTTATGCTCCTCCCAGCCGTTGGTCTGGCTCAAGATGGTGGAGATGATGTAGACGACGAAGCCAGCAGCTATTGCAATAGCCCAGTAGCCCAGTATCTTGTAGAAGAGTTGGGCTTCGATTGTGAGCTAATGGCGGTCGGAGGAGTGGGTCTTGGGGAAATAATGAAAGCCTGGCATCTGTCTCAGACGATTCCTGGTTTTGAGGACGATTGGGAGAGCCTGTTGATGCTAAAGAAGGAAGGTCTAGGCTGGGGACAGGTTAAGATGGCTGCCCGACTGGGCAATGGCGATCCTGAGATGATAGAAAAATACCTAACGTTGCGGGAGAGCGATGTCGGTTGGGGGCAAATTAACCATGCTCAGGCACTGGCCGACGCCGAAATACTCGATTTTGACGAGGCATTGGATAAATTTCAAAATGGGATGGGCTGGGATGAGATAAAGGCCGAACTCGGCTTAGAAGGCCCACCGCCCTGGGTCGGCGGCAAGAATAAGGCGGACAAAGGACCACCAGTTGGGGCTGCCGGTGGGAAAAACAAGAGTCATGGGCCTCCGCCTTGGGCTCAACACGGCAAGGACGATGACAATGACCAATAGCGATTCAGCCTATGGAAGTTGAAGGGCAACTAGTCATCGTTAACCTACAACTTCTGGATCCTGAATAGTCCTTTATGAGTGGTTCATATAGAATCCGGGTCAGAAGATACGCCATTTATTTCTGAGGCTTACACCTCGGCCGGTATCTAGCAGGCAAACGGCAAGTCCGAAAAACGCCCCTATTCTTGCCTTTCGGCTACCGCATTCCCTGGACATTACCGACTGCTGGTGGCGCCAGTTAAGAAACTCAGTCAAACAATCTACGTAAATAAACAACTAGCGCGAATGAGTTTCTTTACGAATTAACTTTTTCTGATTACTTCTTTCGGGCAGCACCTATTGCCACACCTTTATGACGAAGGTTGTTGTACAGGGTCATCTTCTAAATCGAGAGTTGTTCGCAGATTTTCCTAACTGTCAGTTCTCCCTCCTGGTATAGCCTCTCGGCGATGATGGTTATGTGTTGCGGTTCTTCAACGGGGGATTAGTTCAATCGACTGGGGAAGGAACCAACTGTCTTGGCCGAATTCAGTATTCAATCGTTGCAGGTTTTCGGCATCATATAAGCCAATCAGCAATAGATAATCTCCCGGTGGCAGGTCAGCAGGTATAGCCAGAACGTGCTCGTCAATAATGTACTCACCTTCGATCCAGCCCGTTGTCGGCC
>JBARZW010000464.1:0-6388 GCA_049650305.1 Promineifilaceae bacterium (SeqCode) | reverse complement strand
CCGATCAGCGCGCCGCTGATTCCCCCGAGCAGCGCACCGCTTATGCCGGCCGCGATAGAGCTGTTAGCTCCACCTTTGCGTCCTTGCCTATTCATATTACCTCCTCGGCATTTGGGTTATCTTGCATGCTCTATTTGGGTGTCAATCGCCGGCATTATAGCCTAATCTTCGGTAGTTCAGGGTATTCAGCCCCCTGCGTTATAGTCTTCCGTCTGGTGCTGTGTGACTGTCATCGTCGCCTCGTGGGCGGCTCTGTGTTGCCAGGCCAGACGACAGCTGGATAGTCAAATAAATCACCGACTAGAGCCTCTTGACCAATAAACTCTGGTATCATAAGGGGTGAGTGAAGGTATGCTACTTCGCAGTCGCCGGATTCTCTGAACAGACAGAGAAAGGATCAACGATGCCGCGGGTTGTGTTGCAGGCCAGGCACTTGACAAAACGCTTCGGCTCGGTCTTGGCCGTCAGTGATCTGAGTCTTGAGATCTACGAGAACGAGGTATTTGGCTTCCTTGGCCCAAATGGTGCGGGAAAGACCACGTCCATCAACATGATGTGTGGGCTTCTGAAACCAGATGAAGGTAGCGTGTTCATCAATGATCAACCCATCGACGGCGGTGATGGTAGTGGTCGCGCTCGAGTGGGTGTCTGTCCTCAGGATATCGTACTTTGGAGCCACCTCACCTGTATTGAGCAGCTGCAGTTCATTGGCGAGATGTACGGGATGAAGGGCAAAGATGCCCGTGTCCGAGGAGACCAGTTACTCGAGGAACTGGGTATGACGGACAGGCGGGCCAAGCAAGCGCGTACACTTTCGGGCGGCCTTAAGCGCCGTCTCAATCTGGCCATGGCGCTTGTCCACAATCCCGACATTGTCGTGCTCGACGAACCAGAAGTTGGCCTTGACCCACAGAGCCGTGTTGCCGTCAGAGAGTACATCAGGCAACTCGCTCGTCACAAGACGATTATCTTGACCACCCACAACATGGACGAGGCGGATCGCCTTGCCCATCGCATGGCTATTATTGACAAAGGTGAGCTGCTCGTGCTTGATACACCTCGAGCCATCAAGAGCAGCGTCGGAGAAGGCAACGTTCTTGAAATCGGCCTGAAAAAGAACGGCGAATGTCTCGATCTGGCACGATTAATGCTTAAGGAGCTCGAGGAACAGCTACGAGTAAGTGTAGCCGAGGGGGTCCTGTGCGTTCATGCCGTCGACGTTGTAGCGTTGCTCCCACCAATCCTTGAGCGGCTTAGGCTGGGCGGGGTGCCAATTGGTGACGTGCATGTTCGCGAGAACACCCTCGAAGATGCCTTCATTCTGCTGACAGGCAGGAGACTGAGAGAATGAAGCTCACGGCCGTGTTCGCGAAAAGCCTGCGCGAACAATACCGGGATCCGCTGACGCTGGCCCTAACCCTTGTCTTTGCCCCGGTGTTCGTGCTCCTATATTGGTTGTTCTTTCCATCTGGCGGCTCGACGACTTACACCGTGCTGGTTATTAACCAGGATATAGGGATAGAGAAAGACGGGATGACCCACCTTGCCGGCTTGGAAGCCACCGAAGCCCTTCTAGCAATAACCTACGCCAATGGCTATCCTATGCTCAAGGTCAGGCGCGTCGCCAGTCAAGCGGAAGCTGAGTCCCTCTTGAGGGATCGCAAGGCTGCCGTCTTCATCAATTTACCGGCCGATTTCTCTCAATCCTTAGCTGCAGCCCAAAGCGGTGATTACTCCGTAGCGTCCCGGGTTGTCATTGGCGGTGACCTGACAAATCCTTACTACCCTATCGCGATGATACTGGCGACCTCGGCGATCGAATCCTATGTTCAACAAGTTACCGGCCAATCTCGACCTCTTCAATATGCCGAAGAGCCGTTGGGTGGGTCCGGCGCCCGAACTGAGTTTGAAACCTATGTGCCTGGATTATTCATCTTCGCCATTGTGATGCTGGTATTCATAGCTTCGATGACCGTGGCTCGCGAAGTTGAAGCGGGAACGCTGCACCGGATAAAAATAACAAAGGTGAACTCTATTGAATTGCTCGGTGGGATAGGTTTGTCCCTGGTGATTATCGGTCTAATAGCGGAGATACTGGCTCTAGTGACGGCGCTTGCACTTGGATTCCAGAGCTACGGTCCCCTTTGGATAGCCCTACTCATCGGCGGCGTTACTAGCGTCGCCGTAATCGGTGTAGGAATGATTGTGGCAGCTTTTTCCAAGACGGTTGCCCAGGCTTTCATCATCGCTAATTTCCCACTGGCACTGTTTATGTTTTTCACCGGAGCAGTTTTTCCAATTCCACCTGTGACCATCTTCGATGTCGCCGGACGATCCATTAGTCTATATGATTTCTTGCCGCCAACACACGCGGTAGTGGCCTTGAACAAGGTGCTCACACTTGGGGCTGGTCTCGAAGAGGTCTCGTACGAACTGGCGATGCTCTTGGTCCTCTCTGTTGCCTATTTCGTCTTTGGATCCTGGTTGTTCCGGCGACGCCATATGGTTTCGTCATGAGGTCTAGTTTAGATGCTGAAACCAATTACCCAACCGTAGATTGATTTCTCGCCAACGACCGTTCACGCTTGGTGCGCTGAGCATAGTCCAGAATAGTATTCACGATATCTTATAAAGTTAGTGACAGAAACTCTTAAGAAGGAGAATCTGATGCAAGAATTGAAAAATCTCAGATGGGTTCCATCATGGGTCTCGCAGCTGGGCTGCCTAAAGGGTTGCCTTGATTACCTCGGTATCGAGATGTCCACCGCTTGGCTGTTCGGCGGAACAGGTCACGCTTTTATCCTCAATATCGGTGAGGATGCCTGTCCAAGCGGTCCTACCGCCTGGAAGAGCGCTATCCTTTCCGAGCTAGGACGGAACCTTGGCTACCAGACCGGCGGCGTTTTTGGCATCAAATACGACCAGGATCTGGATGCCTTACAAAGACGCGCCTGGGCCTATGTCAGGGACGCCATCGACGAAGGCCTTCCCTGTTACGGTTGGGAGCTGGAGATACCCGAGTTCTATGTCATATTCGGCTATGATGACGAGGGGTACTACTACTCGGGGACTGAATGCGATGAAGGCAGAGGGCCGAAAGCCTGGTCAGAGCTCGGCGATACCGGAATCGGTATTGTCGAACTTTACAGCGTTAAGCCAGGCCCTGTAGGTGACGATCGCACCATCGTTCGGGAAGCCCTTTCTTTTGCCGTAGAACATGCTAAAGGACCTAGTAAGTATATATTCCCCGATTATAAAGCCGGACCCGAAGGCTACGATCTCTGGATCAAGGGCGTTAAAGCGGGAAAATCCATGCGCATGGGTATGGCTTACAACGCGGCGGTCTGGGCGACTTGCCGGAGACACGGCGTCGCCTTTTTACGGGAAGCGCGGTCTCGCACTGGAGCCGGCATGGAGCCCCTCTTTGATCAGGCGATCGCTCACTATCAGGAAGTCTACGGACGTTTGAAGAGCCTGGCTGAACTCTATCCCTTCGCCGAGAACCGCAGTGAGGCCCCCATTGGCGTCGATGCCAAGAGCGAGCAAGCTGCCGGCTTGCTCGATCAGGCCAGGGAAGCAGAGGTCAGCGGGCTCGAACTCCTGGACAGAATCGTCAGGAATCTCGAATAGGCCGCTTAATTAACCGGCAGAGCCGAGCGACGCGGCGACGAGACCGTTTTCCCTTCTAGAAGTTATCTGATTCTCTTTATTCTTAGCGAATGGAACGAGTTTGCTCAGGAGGATTATGCGGACGGTTAGAAGCATCTTGCATAAGCACAAGTGGATCAGGCACCGGTCCCGATCCTGCTTCGAGCAGAATATTGCGCGGGAATAGCCAAAGCCATCACGATTATGGTCGACTACACGAAAAATAGAAGTGGCAGGAAGGTGCGTTGGAGCCCCGTAATTCACTGGAGGGATCGTTCGAATGCTAGGCGCCGTCTTCATGTTTAGTTTACCCAGAATCCGCTTTACCGGCCCGGGCATACCATGGCCATCGACGCATTATGCGGCTCCTATCACAGTCTATTGTTCTCAGAAATTTATACCGTAGTTCGTCCAAAGATATTTCTCATACAGTGCTGCATTCGCAAAGGGTGCCAAGCCCGCCCTTTTTTCGGTGCGCTTCCTGGTGGTTTTCTCTTACCCAAAAATTCCCACGAGAATTAGCCAATTTGTGGTAGTATTATTGGGTATACTACACGCGCAATCTGTTTAGGCGGGATCTTTCGCTGTCTCTCGACACCAACACCGCAATAGATGCCGGATTAGAAAGTTAAGCGGCAAAGATGCAGTAAGGATATTCATAATTGGTCGCCACTTCACAGTAATCCCCAAGTTTCATGATGATCAGTTATTAGAGGAGGATCACATGCAGAGCAACCATAGTTTTCCCGCCGATTACTTGAACTACACGGGTCGCGACGACCGGTTAAGTGGTGGCGTGAGGATGATACCCATAGAGACGTCGAAGGGAACTTTCCACGTCTGGACCAAGCGGATTGGCAATCATCCGACGATGAAGGTACTGCTCCTGCACGGCGGGCCAGGTGCAACCCACGAATACCTGGAAGCATTTGATAGCTACTTTCCCGCGGCTGGCATTGAGTATTACTACTATGATCAACTCGGCTCCTACTACAGCGACCAGCCGAACGAGCCACAGTTAGTGGAGTTGGACCGATTTGTGGATGAGGTAGAACAAGTGCGCCGGGCGTTAGCGCTGGACCAGGAAAACTTCTACCTCTACGGCCATTCCTGGGGTGGTATCTTGGCTATCGAATACGCCTTGAAGTACCAACAGCACCTCAAGGGACTGATTGTCTCCAACATGATGGCCAGTATCCCAAAATACAACCAATACGCGCACGACGTGTTGATGCCCCAGATTGATCCGGTTGTCTTGGCAGAAATCCAGGGTTACGAGACGGCTGAGGATTACGAAAATCCGCGCTATATGGAACTGCTAATACAGCATCACTACGTTTACCACGTACTGCGTATGCCTGCAGAGGAGTGGCCGGATCCGGTGAACCGGACCTTTAAGCACATAAACACAGATATTTATATCCCGATGCAAGGACCATCCGAGCTAGGTGCCAGCGGCAAGCTCGTAGAATGGGACCGTACCGCCGACCTGGCCCGAATCGAAGTGCCGAGTCTGGTTATTGGTGCCCGATACGACACGATGGACCCTGAACACCTGGAATGGATGGCCGGAGCGATGCCGAATGGCCGTTGCCTCCACTGCCCAAACGGTAGCCATATGGCGCTTTACGACGACCAGCAAGTCTATTTCCAAGGTCTTATCCAGTTCATCCAGGACGTGGAAACGGGTCGCTTCTGAGTGAATGTCAGATAATCGGGATTTAGTGATGAGGATGAGTCTTTTCTGGCGAGTGACGGGTTGTCATCTTTTTCCGCCGTCCAGCAGATCGGCATTGCTGCCGTCAATGACAAATTCCAAGGCAACATCCATCTAAGGAGTCAAAGAGAGTTACAAATATTACTGCTTTAATAATCCTTGCCTCTCTGCGATCGCGGAACGCAGCTTTGTCCGGGAGGTTAAGAAAAGAGCGCTTAATTACTCGACCCTCCCTCTTTGCGTCTATCCGCCGTAGCGTCATTGTCTTAAATTCATTCCTCTCAATTTCAAACCCGCCTTCTCAAATACCGCGTTGATGACATTCATATTCGCCATCGCATCACGAGCGTCCGTGGGCATCTCTCCCCAGCCGAAAAGGGCATCGGGCCTACTGACCATGAAACCAAACCAGCCTACGACGATCGTGACCCTTACGTTCCGTGTCGTATGCCGCCCCCACCCTGGATCTCTTTCCCGTTTCCTAGCCGGCCGCCGTTCTGGAGATAGTCTGATAGTCGCTTTTCTCGGGCCTCAGCCGTCCGGGTCATCCCCATGGACATCAGCCGGTCCTTTAGGCGCTCATTTTTGAATAGCAACCTCATAACCGCGTTTAAACCGCCGGGGGAGGGCACGTCGAACAGATCGTTTTCCTTGTAGAATTTATAGTCGGCCTGCAGCACCATCCCGCTTTGCGCGACTAAGTCTCGAAACACTCGGGATTTGGCCCGGACGCTGAATCGCTCGGCCAATAACCACTGTTCGTCTAGTGCCCGATCCAAGTCCTCGACCGTCCTGCGTAAGGTGGCAACGAAAGCCTGGGTCCCAGCCGCGCTCTGGGTCAGGGCGGCAATGCATCGTGTGCCATAGCCGCTCAGGACTCCCTGTAAGTATCGGGCGGTGTCAGGTTCCAGCGACCCGCCACCGGTAACGACGACGAAGCCATATTTGTCCTTCAACGTAGGTCGGTGGGAAATACCCCAGGTGCGCTCCAGGAAAGCCTTCAGATAGGGATCTACTACTCCG
>JBARZW010000463.1:0-4458 GCA_049650305.1 Promineifilaceae bacterium (SeqCode) | reverse complement strand
TCTTTCGTACCGGCGACAAGGTGATGCAGACGGTCAATAACTACGACAAGAACGTCTACAACGGGGACATCGGCCGGATTACTGAGCTCGACACCCTCCAGCAGACCATGACCGTCAATATCGACGGGGCGCCGGTTTATTACGACTTCTTGGAAGTCGACGAGCTGGCACACGCCTACGCCATCAGCGTTCATAAAAGCCAGGGCTCTGAATATCCATGCGTGGTGATGCCGGTATTGACCCAACATTACCTGCTCCTGCAACGGAATCTGCTTTATACGGCCGTGACCCGGGCCAGGAGGCTGGTCATCCTTGTCGGCACCCGGCGAGCCATCGCCATCGCCGTTAAGAACAACAAGGTGGCTAATCGCTACACGGCCCTCGATTGGCGGCTCCAGCGATGATCAAGGCGATATATCTAGGCCTGAATCGCACATGTTCTTTTGTCATCCTGGGGGGTGCATTTCGTCACTATAATCCATCTCCGTGTCATCAAGCGGTCCTGGACAGATGATCCAGCACCCGGATATGATTTCGTTTTCTCCGTAAATATCTGCAACGACGGCAGCACCAGTAGCTCAGAAGTGACAGTCACCGATAACCTGCACCCGGCGTTAACCCTGGTTAACTGGTGGTCCCAACATCGAGTATGGAGTGAGATTTACAATGATGTGGGACAACTTGTCCTATCCAGGCACACGATCCAGAGTTTCATGTGCAGTGAGTTGTACCTGGTCGCCAACCTGGATGGAGGCGTAGTGCCCGGCGAGATCATCACCAACACGGCTTTCATCACAGCCAGCACCGATCTCGAGTCCGGTGACAACGAAGCGATCTGGGAAGGCCAGGCAGGAGAACGGCACGTCAATTTATCGGTCGACAAATACCGGAATTGGGGACTTCTCGTGCCGGGCGGTGAAATCCACTACAGCATTAGCTTCCATAACGGCGGCAACGTTAATAATGACTGCACGGTGAATATCCTTGACCTATCCTTCATGGGCGCTCGCTATACATTTAGCTGCGGTGATCCTGGTTGGGACGCTAAGGCCGACATAAATAACGACTGCACAGTGAATATCTTGGACCTTGCTGTCACAGGGGGAAGTTTCCAAAAATCCTGCCCGGTTCCGTGGCCGGAGTCGAAGCTCTTCCCGGTAATAAAAAGCAGATGGAGATATCTATTGACGTCCCTACCTACCTTCTCCCTCTTTAACCCAACCTGGAAGGCGTTTGGAGATCCTCCATAAGGAAGAGGTCAGTAAATAACTGGTGATGACAAAGGTTAATTAATCATCTGGCGGTGTAAAAAGGGACGCTTCTCGACGCAGTCTTCGAAGAAAATCAACAGACTTGAGGTTACGCTCCAGTATGTAGCTCAAGTAATGGTGCATCAAAGACTCTAGCTCACTGTTTAATTGACCCCTTAATCGCAGCACCTTCACGGTTTCCCAATCTCGCGACTGCAGATAGCGTAGCACCTTCACGGCCGGAGCCGAGATAGCTCGGGCTCTCGGGTCAACTGAACGGCAATCGGGGCAAAGTAACCCCCCAGCCTCGGCGCTGAAGAATTGATCCTGCTCTTCAATAGTCTCTCCCTTCGATACACAATGGAATAACTGGGGTTGGAAGCCGGCTAATGAGAGGAGGCATAATTCGTAATATCGGGCGGTCAGCATCAGGTCAACGGTTGATTCGAACCATGATAGCGCATCGGCCAGTAGATCGTACTTTCGCGGGTCGCGATCAGCTTCGGCCGTTAATAAGTCTACAAGCTCTACGGCATAGGATGCGTATGTGGTGCGAACCAGGTCAGTACGAAGTTGCTGGTAGGCTTCGACCATCTCAGCCTGGGTGATGATGTCGATGTTCTTTCCACGGGCGAACATGAAATTCGTACGCATAAACAGCTCGACATGACCAGTCTTTCTTGTTTGTGGTTTCCGCGCGCCTTTGGCCAGAGCCCGGATCTTTCCGAATTCCTTGCTGTATAGGGTCAACATCCGGTCAGCTTCGCCGAAGTTAGACCGGCGCAAGACGATAGCCTCGCTGCGGTAAGTTCTATCTCGTGCCATCATTCACTCTAGCGGGGCAAGTTAGCATTATCGGGATGTAAAGTCAAGCGGCAATTACTTGCCTGAAATTCTGTTGATCGTTTGGCGAAATTAGGCGACTCCACGACGTATGCCCGTTTGTCACCAGAGTAACAGGACGTTCGTCACTTGTATTCAGGCGTGCTTATCATCTATCTTACGATGGGAAGATGGCCCAATTATTCGCGGGGAAATGGAGGGAACGATGTCCGACCGCAAGAAAGTAACCTTACCCGATTTGTTCAAAAAAGTTGCCAAGGGCGAGCCGATAACCATGCTCTCCTGTTACGATTACCCGACCGCCTTTTTTCAAGAGCAGGCTGGAATTGACATGATCCTGGTCGGCGACAGTCTGGGCATGACCATGCTGGGCTACGACGGCACGCTGCCCGTTACGATGGAAGATATGATCCGCCATACCCAGGCGGTCCGCCGGGGCACGCCCAACGCCTGGTTGATTGGCGACATGCCCTACATGAGCTACCAGATCAGCGTAGAGGAGGCGATCCGCAATGCCGGACGGTTTATGGCCGAAGCCAGCACCGATGCTATCAAGTTGGAAGGCGGCGCCGAGATGGCCGATCGTGTCGTCGGCATAACGGCTGCCGGCATCCCGGCCATGGGACACCTTGGCTTAACGCCCCAGAGCGTTAGCTCACTGGGAGGTTTCAGGCTACAGGGAAAGGGGGCGCTACAGGCGAAGAAGATCATCGATGATGCGAAAGCATTAGAGAAAGCAGGCGCCTACGCGATCCTCCTGGAGCTCGTTCCAGACAGGGTCTGCCAGCTCATCACCGAGCGAGCCGAGGATTGCATTATCATCAGCCTTGGCGGCGGTCCTAACGCCCACGGGCAAATGTTGATCTATCACGACATGTTTGGCCTGTATCCCAAGTTTAGGCCCCGGATGGCCAAGGTTTATGCCGAAGCAGGCAAGGTCATACTCGATGGACTGAAGTCCTTCTCTGACGAAGTGAAAGCTAAGCAATTTCCTTTTCCGGAAAATTACTTCGGCATCAAGGATGATGAGTACGACGAATTGCTGGCGATGCTTGATTGATGTAAGACTTCGATCTTTGTGTAATTCATTACCAATAAATAAAGAGGAGCAACCGAATGGATGATGAGATCCGCAATCGGCTGAGAATTTCCCCTGATCGACTGGAAGCGATTAATTCTGTCATGCTCGATCCAAATATGGGTGCTATCGAGGGTTTCTTCGACGTGGTAGCCAAATATGGAACACCGGAGGAGATCAACCGGAAAGCTGCCATAGCCATGCACCTTCCGGCCCTTTTAGAGCGAGTTGGTGAATCGCGATCCGATTACCTGGCTGATCTTGAATGGCTGGAGAAAGAACGAAATCTCGGTGTCTTCATTAGCGAAGCCGATTATCGCCGCAAAGTGCTTGGAGATAGGATTGACGAAGTGACTTTTGATGATGATATCGCGGTAACGCTTGAAATCAGCGCCTGCCAATATTTTCCCTGGGTTATCGAGGCCGCCAGGAGGGCCATTGAGCAACGATCATTGATGCCCGGCCGCTTCATTCGCGTACGGAAGATGAAGGAACAGGAGTCCGACGGCGATTTATTAGCCTTCGCCGCGGCCATGCAGATTATCGGCGCCAGCTATGTTGAGACCCTGGACACCAAGGGCACAGACGGCTCCAACGTCCACCTTGGTGGACCCGAGACGATCACCGGCTATTTTGGAGGCGTTGGCCAACCTAACGAGTACGCCCTGAAATGGTTGGACGAGTATCTCTATTACTATACCAACTACGGCGTGCGCCAGGTGCTCAATCTCAACCCAGGCACTGTGCTGCTGGGATACCTGCTCCATCGCATCGGGGTAGATAACGAATTCAAGATCTCAGTCTTCATGGGGAACGATAATCCTTACGCCGCTCTCTGGACATTGATAGGCGCTAAGTTGTTTGCTCGGGATGACGGAACATCACCTCTCATCGGCTTCAACTGGAGCAACTCGGTGAATAACGAGACAATGGAGATCACGGCCCAATTCCGCAAAGAACTGAACTTCGAAGAGGTCGTCCGCTTTGAGCATCACATCACTGAGACCTGGAGGAGCATCGTACGACAGCCCTATAATCGCCGTGACGAGTTGATCGAGTTGGCCGATCACGTGGCTAACATCTCGGCGAAACACGAAGGTGGTGACCAGGCCGCGGAGGAGAAAAGAGAACACACCTCGGACATTCTCGATTACTTCCGAGACAAGGATGAGATCATAGAAGCCGGCGATTGGGACGCAGTTACGCTGAATTTCCTAGACAAATTCGACGCCACAAACAGGACCGCCTGGGCGCTTACCGAGAACGGCTTGTCGTTCATCGCCGCCC
>JBARZW010000462.1:0-35835 GCA_049650305.1 Promineifilaceae bacterium (SeqCode) | reverse complement strand
GCCAACGATTGTGCTGCTCACCAAGATCTTCAGCGATGTTATATAGCTGACCGGTAGGACCGCCTGGTTGTGGTTCGATGTGGGCGGGTCTGGTGAAACCACCGGATCCGAGCCCTTCGACGAGTTTCCACGCGCCGCGCCGGATGGAGAACATGCCATCACCGGAGTGATGGACCAGTGTGTCGCGCACCGGTTTTTCCAACCCTCTCATAATCGGCAAGATATCGACACTGTCTGATCCGGCACCATCAGGCAGTTCAGTGCCAATGATGGCGGCGCAAGTGGCCATTAGATCGCCCAGACAGACAAGCTGTTTGCTGGTGCAGTCTGCCTCTACCTGTTCCGGCCATCGTACGATGAACGGTTCGCGGTGGCCCCCGTCCCAAATGTCCGCTTTCTGCCCACGCAGACCGCCATTTGCTTTATGACCCCAGGTATTGCCGTGATAATCTGTGGCCTGGGCGCCGTTGTCACTGGTGATGATGAGCAAGGTATTATCGACAAGGTTCTGGCGGCGCAAGGCCACGTCAATTTGGTCCACAATCCAGTCGAACATAACGATCATATCGCCACGAAGTCCGGCGTTGCTGCTCCCTTTTATAAAGTCGGGCGGCACACAAGGACGATGGGGCGCTGACGGGGCGAGGTAGAGGAAAAACGGCCGTTCCTGCCGTGCCTGTTCTTCAATCCAGGCTACTGCTTTTTGAGCGAAAGTGACATCAACCTCTTCGTCTTGCCAGGCGGGAGGCATGAGACCGGGACGCTGCTGCGGATTGTACGGTTCTTTTTCGACTGTGGGCACATCTACTACACGGCCGTTCTCGATGAAGCAATAGGGCGCCATATCTAGCGAGCCAGAAATGTTGAAGCTGTAATCAAAGCCGAGGCTATTGGGTCCGCCGGTGAGCGGGGCCGCGTAGTCGATCCTGCGGCCGTTTCCTTTGGGGTCTGGTTTGCTGCCATCGATCGTGGTCCAGTTCAGACCGAGGTGCCACTTGCCGATGCTGGCCGTGGTGTAGCCATGCTGCTTGAGAAATCCGGCAACAGTAAGCCGATCTGGTTCAATGAGCCGTGGGCTGAATCCCCACAGCACGCCGCGTTTTAGCCGACTGCGCCAGCAGTAACGCCCGGTGAGAACACTGTAACGGCTGGGCGTGCACAGCGCGGACGATGCATGGGCATCGGTAAAGAGCATACCTTCGCGGGCTATTCGGTCAATATTGGGCGTCGGGATTTTCTTTGCACCGTAACATCCCAGGTCTCCGTAGCCCAGATCGTCGGCCATGATAAATATAATGTTAGGTTTCATGGTCAGTTACCTGCATCCAACTGTTCTAAAGACCGGGATTTAAAAGCTGCATAACCGATCAGGTGCCTGATTCTTCACGCACAACATTTTCTGTTGGACTTGGCATATTGACAAGCGATTAATTCCGATGTATTCTAAGATAGACGAGTTCGTGAGCGCTCACATTGCTGCACTTTTTGACACTTTCCCACTTCAAATGATGCCTATGGGCCGGCGACGAATGACCATCGATGATGTAGCTGAATTGGCTGGGGTTTCCTACCAGACGGTATCACGCGTTATTAATAACCGGCCAGATGTGCGCGACACGACACGGGAGAGAGTCCAAAAAGTTATCGACGATACGGGCTACAAGCCCAGCCATATCGCCAGGAGCCTGGCAACAGCGCGAACCGCTACCATTGGACTGGTCGTCCCAGACATCTCCAATCCCTTTTTCGCTGTCATCGCCCGTGGCGCCGAGCAGGTGGCCTCGGAGCATGGGTACACATTTCTCTTAAGTAGTACAAATGAAGATGTCTCGCGAGAAGTTGAAGTGCTGAACATGCTCGACGAGAGATATGTTGACGGGGTGATCGTCTGTGGCTTCCGGCAGGAAGATGAATCCCTACGCCAGGCGCTCTCACAATTCGACGCCGTAGTTCTGGTAAATCGACGGTTGGAAGGGGAATCGTTCCCCGCTGTCCTGGTAGATGATGCCTTGGGAGGCTATCTGGTGACCCGGCACCTGCTGGATAAAGGACATACGGCCGTTGGCTTCCTAGCAGGGCCCCCCAATTCTTTCAGTCGCGCCGGCCGGCTGCGTGGTTATCGAAAGGCGCTTGCCGAAGCCAGTGTTGAGCCTCAAGAGGGATGGACAAAAAACTGCATGCCAACATCCATTCATGGGCGGAAAGCCGCAAGCCAATTGTTAGAAACACATCCGGAATTATCCGCCATATTTTGCTACAACGATCTGGTCGCCTTAGGCGCCCTGAGAGGATGCGAGGCGTTGGGACGCCGCGTCCCTGCCGATATAGCAATTGCTGGTTTTGATGACATTATGCTAGCCGGTGTTGTCTCTCCTGCACTCACAACCTGCCACGTACCTCGCGAAGAGATGGGCAGGCTGGCAGCATCAATGTTGCTAGATTGCATTAACGACCAAGAGGAAAGCTGCAGTGAGATCGTGATCAAACCGGAACTTATCATTCGTGACAGTACTTAAGTAAAAAACCTTGCCAAAATAGCATGATACTGAACCGGTGTTTTACTTGATGTCGATCAAACCCAAGATGAAGTCCATCTAGGTGATTGATGTTGGAAAGAAAAGAAGGAGGGGATTATTTGTGAAACTTTGAGGTTAAGAAGATGAGATATTCAGAGTTGCTGAATGGCACTCGAAAATCGAAACCGCTTTTTATGTTGCCGTCAGTGAATTCATTAATTCGCCGGCAGAAAAGATTGATTCGAAATGGGTGCTAGAGATGATTCACGTTATTCATGGAGGATGAAAATGAGAAGCAAAGGAACGAAAAAGATTTCCAGATCAAGATCGATGTGGAAATTGATATTGGGAATCAGTATAGTGCTGGTTTTCAGTTTGTTATTGGTATCTTGCGGTGGGGATGAGCCGGCCGAGGAAGTAGAAGAACCGGCCGTAGAGGAAGTGGAAGAGCCGGCCGTAGAGGAAGTGGAAGAGCCGGCTGAAGAGGTGATGGAAGAACCGGCCGCAGAATCGATGTATAATGAAGCACCGATGTTGGCCGAAATGGTCGCTGCCGGTGATCTGCCGCCAGTAGATGAGCGCCTGCCCGCCGAGCCATTGGTTGAGGAAGTGGTTGACGAGATCGGCCAATATGGCGGCACCCTACGCCGTGCCTTTCTTGGCCCTGGCGACCACAACAACTACACCAGAGTAGTCTACGATGCTCTGGTGCGTCATGCTCCTGATGGCAGCGAGGTTATTCCCCATATCGCCAAAGGTTGGGAATCTAACGATGATTTCACCGAATGGTCCGTTTTCCTGCGCGAAGGGATGAAGTGGTCGGATGGTGAGCCATTTACGGCCGATGATATCATGTTCTGGTATGAGGCCATTCTTCTCAATGAGGATCTTAATCCCACCGTACCCGTCTGGATGCAGAATGCGGATGGATCCGTAGCCTCAGTTGAAAAGATCGATGATACCACTGTAAAGTGGACTTTCGGGCAGCCTAATACAGCTTTCTTGTTGGATCTGGCTAATAAGGATGCCGCTGACAAGGCGATTAGCAACTTGGCTTTTGTTCCCGCCCACTATCTGAAGGATTACCATCCCGATTATGCCGACGAGGCAGCGCTGCAGGCCAAGGTCGACGAATCCGGATTTGATACCTGGGTGGAACTCTTTGCCGTTCAAGCGATGCCGCATGTCAGCGGCAGTCGTCCGAGTACGGCTGCCTGGGCGCCATCGGGAACGAGCGTATCCGACCAGGTCTTTACCATCACGCGCAACCCTTATTACTTTGCCGTCGATTCGGAAGGCAACCAGCTGCCCTATATCGATGAGGTACGCTTCACCTTCTTCGCCGACAAAGAGGCTTTGAATCTGGCTGCCGTTGCCGGCGAGATCGATCTTCAGGGCCGGCACATTAACATGAGCTCCTATCCGGTTCTCAAAGAAAACGAGGCAGCAGGTGGCTATCGCGTCATCACCTGGCCAACCTTCGGTGGTTCCGATGCCGTGGTCATGTTTAACCAGACCTGGATCGCCAATGATCCTGTTTTGGGCGCACTGTTCCAAAATAAGGACTTCCGCATCGCCTTGTCCCATGCCATCGATCGCAATGCGATTGTGGAGTCGGCGTTCTTGGGGCTTGGCGAAGCGCGCCAGGCTGTGCCTGCGCCATTCCATCCTTACTATCCAGGGGATGAGTGGGCTTTCAAGTACACCGAACTCGATCTCGACACAGCGAACTCACTGCTGGATGGCATCGGTCTGACCGAGCGTGACGCCGACGGCATGCGCCTCCTGCCCGATGGCAATCCAATGGACATCGAAATTGGCGTAGTACCCCAGTTCGGCAACTGGCCAGATATCGCGCAGTTGATCGTCGAAGATTGGGCGGAAGTAGGAGTAAGGGCCCACGTGGAAATTCGCGAACGCACCCCGCATTTCGCGATGAGACCCAACAATGAACTGATGGCCGAAATCTGGAATGACGATACCACCGGTTTCCCCTTCAGCGGGCAGCCCAAACAGGATATCCGCAGCGATATCGCCTTGACCTTTGGCCCTCTCTACCGGGTGTGGTATGAGACGGATGGCGCGGAAGGGCTTGAACCGCCGGACGAGATTAAGCAACTGGTTGACATCATTGACGAGGCCAAAGTGTCTGGTCCTGAGCGCCAGATCGAGTTGGCTCAAGAGTTGTTCAAGATCTGGGCCGACAACGTCTGGGAGATCGGCACCGTTGGCCTGACACCCATGGTTCAAGGTGTAGTTGTAGCCAATGAAAACCTGATGAATGTACCAGAAGTTGCCGGCAATGACTGGCCCTTGCGTACGCCTGGTGACACCCGTCCCGAGCAGTACTTCTTCTCGCAGTAGAGATGAATAGACAAGATAGGTCCAATCTCGAAGATTGGACCTATCTCTAGTCAAAAACAGTGAGATTGGACCATTCCGTGGGGAATGGTCCAATCTGGCAGCCTCTCAATGTTACCTTTGCTGGGGTAATTACTATGTCTCAATACATCATCAAGCGTCTTCTGTTGCTGCCGCTGATGCTGGTCATCTTTTCGATTTTCGCCTTTTTCATCATCCAGGCGCCGCCGGGCGATTTTGTCTCGAGCTATATTGCCGATTTAACAGCGTCCGGTTCCTCAGTTGATCAAGCTCAGGTCGACGCCTTGCGTGAACGATATGGCCTCGATCAGCCGATGCATATTCAATATTTGAAGTGGATGGGTCGTATGGTCACCGGGGATCTTGGTTTTTCCCTTGATTGGCAAAAACCGATCCAGGAATTAATCGGCGAGCGTATTGTGTTGACCGTCATGCTCGGTCTCTTCACTTTTGCTTTCACCTGGCTGCTGGCAATCCCCATCGGCATCATATCTGCCGTGAAACAGTACTCATTTCTCGATTATTTCTTCAGTGTCTTTAACTACTTTGGTATAGCTACACCCACATTTATGACCGCACTTATCCTAATGTGGCTGGCCTTCTCCGTCTTTGGCGTGAGCGTGACCGGCCTCTTTTCACCGGAGTATATTGACGCTCCTTGGTCGGTGGACCGAGTAGTGGATCTCTTGCGGCATATGTGGCTGCCCATGATTATCCTCGGCCTGGATGGTACGGCGCGGCTGGCGCGCATCATGCGCGCCAATCTTTTGGATGAACTTAACAAGCCCTATGTTGAAATGGCGCGGGCTAAAGGCATGTCGGAGTGGAAGCTGGTGATGAAGTATCCGGTGCGGCTATCACTTAACCCGTTGATCAGCACTATTGGTTGGTATCTGCCCTTGATCTTCTCCGGCAGCGTTATCGTGGCGACTGTACTGAATTTACCGACTATCGGTCCCATGCTGCTGCGATCCCTGATCAGCCAGGACATGTTCCTCGCCGGCACTATTATCATGATTTACCTTTTCCTCGCCGTCATCGGCACCCTTATCTCGGATATTTTACTGGCCTGGAGTGATCCGCGTATACGCATGGAGTAATTAACAAGGCCACAGGATCATATTTATGAGTCTCGAATCCACTCCCACCAAGATCGCCAGCCAACCGCCGGTCCGGCAGGACCCTCCTGCTCAGGAAGAGATAGTTGATTCGATTTACGTAGCTCCGAACTGGAAGCTGGTTTGGTGGCGCTTCAGAAAACACAAGCTGGCGGTTGCCAGTAGCTTCGTTGTCATCCTGATCGCCCTTGTGGCAATCATGCCTGGGTTTTTCAGCACGCAAGATCCGCATAAGTCTGTGGCTACCGAGTTATTTATTCCACCCCAACGTCTGCACTTCTTCGACGAGGGCCGGCTGCAACTGTTTGTATATGCGGTCGAAGGCGCCCGCAATCCGGAGACGCTGCGCATGGAGTGGCAAACCAGTACTGAGGAAAAGATCTATTTGCAGCTTTTCGCCGAGGGGTATACCTACAAGATACTGGGCCTTATCGAAACCAATCGCCACTTCATCGGACTGGAAGTTCCGGAATCAGACGATTCGTTCCATTTATTGGGAACGGATCGCCTGGGGCGTGACCAATGGTCACGCTTGATGTATGGTACGCGCATTTCCCTATCGATAGGCTTAGTCTCCGTTATCATAAGCACGATCCTGGGCATTGTCCTTGGCGGTCTGTCCGGTTACTACGGCGGCACAACTGATATGCTTATCCAGCGGTTGATCGAACTGCTGCAATCGCTGCCGGCCGTTCCCATCTGGCTTGCCCTATCGGCGGCCATGCCGCGCACCTGGTCGGTGGAGCAGACTTATCTGGCCATCACCATTATTCTGGCCCTGATTGGCTGGACGACGCTGGCGCGTGAGATCCGCAGTCGTTTTCTCTCACTGCGCGATGAAGACTATGTGGTTGCCGCCAAGTTGTCCGGTGCGAAGGAATCGCGTGTTGTCTTCCGCCACATGATTCCGACCATGTACAGCCACATCATTGCTGCTGTCACGCTCGCTATCCCTGTCATGATCATTAGCGAAACATTCTTGAGTTTCTTGGGTCTGGGTTTGCGACCACCTGCAATCAGTTGGGGCGTGCTCCTGCAAGAGGCGCAAAATCTGCAATCTATTGCTCTGGCGTCCTGGTTACTTTTACCGGGTTTGGCCGTCATCATTACGGTCTTAACTATGAATATCATCGGTGACGGGCTGCGCGATGCGGCCGATCCCTACAGCCATTAATCTGGGACCTGTTATGCTAAGCGAAACAAAGCCCTTACTCTCGATACGTAATCTAAAAACCTACTTCGTAATGGACGAGGGTACGGCACAGGCTGTTGACGGAGTCAGTTTTGACGTTCATGAAGGTCAGGTTGTTGGTGTTGTCGGCGAAAGCGGCTGTGGCAAGAGTGTGACCATCAAGTCCGTCTTACGCATCGTGCAGAAACCGGGAAGGATTGTCGACGGCGAAATCCTCTGGCGACGGCCGTCGTCAAACGGACAGGACGAAATCATCGACCTGGCCCAATTGGATGCCCAAGGGAAGCAGATGCGATCAATCCGCGGTGGTGAAATAGCATTGATCCCCCAGGAGCCGATGGCCTCTTTTAGCCCGGTGCATACCGTTGGCAACCAGCTCATTGAGGCGATCCGCTTGCACACGAATGTCAATAAGCGGGAAGCGAAGCAAATTGCCATCGAGAGTCTTCATGAAGTGGGAATGCCCAGCCCCGAGCAGTGCTTGGACGCTTACTCGTGGCAATTGAGCGGTGGTTTGCGACAGCGCGCGATGATCGCCATGGCCCTCTCCTGCAACCCACGCCTGCTGATAGCTGATGAACCGACAACCGCCATCGACGTAACCACGCAAGCCCAGGTCTTAAACCTCCTGCGCCGCCTACAGCAAGAGTTGAGCATGTCGATCATCTTTATCACCCATGACCTGGGCGTCATAGCGCAGATAGCAGATTATGTGGCGGTCATGTACTTGGGACGTATCGTGGAAACGGGACCGGTAGATAATATCTTTCACAATCCGCAGCATCCTTACACCATAGCTCTATTAAAATCCATCCCCACGATCCATCAGGTATCAAAAGAGTTTTTGCCAACCATCGAAGGTTCTATCCCCCATCCCTTCAACCGTCCGGCCGGGTGTCCCTATTATCCCCGTTGTTCAGCCTTTATGCTCGGCACCTGTGACCGGCGAACACCGCGCCTGCTACCTGTCAACCGACTGCAATCGGCCGGCTGCTTTCTGCATCATGACGCTGCAGAAGAAAATGGCCAGGCAAATGGGAGTACAAAAAGTGAGTCATAATCGGCATGTTTCGTCAATATCTCATTCATAATGGCAATTCCTGTGACTGAATCAACAAATAATAAGCCGGTAATCCTGGAAGTTAACGACCTGAAGAAGTATTTTCCGATTCAGAAAGGTTTCTTCAAACGCGTCGTCGGCCAAGTTCGGGCTGTTGATGGCGTCAGCTTTTTCATCAACGAGGGTGAGACGCTGGGCCTTGTTGGGGAAAGTGGGTGTGGGAAGACAACAACCGCACGCTGCATTCTGCGCGCCATTGATCCCACTGAAGGCGAAATTCGCTTCCTCAAGTCTTCCGGTGAAAAGGTGGACATTGCCACCCTGCCTAAAGAAGAGATGCGCGTTCTGCGCAGCGAGATACAAATGATCTTTCAAGATCCATACGCATCGCTAAATCCGCGCCATAACATTCTGGATATTGTTGGCGAACCACTATTTGTGATTCAGCAGATGACGAATAGGGAGGAACGGACAGAGCGGGTGCGGGAGCTGCTGCAGTTGGTTGGTTTACGTCCCGAATATATGAAACGTTTTCCTCATGCTTTCAGCGGAGGGCAGAGGCAGCGCATTGTCATAGCCCGCGCCTTGGCGATAAATCCACGCCTGATCGTGGCGGATGAGCCTGTCTCAGCCTTGGATGTTTCTGTTCAGGCCCAAGTGCTGAATTTGATGTTGGATTTGCAGCATAAGCTCAATCTGACTTATTTGTTTGTGGCCCATGACCTTAGCGTCGTCAAACATATTAGCGACCGGGTGGCGGTGATGTACGTGGGCAAAATCGTAGAGATTTCGCCCACCAACGAACTTTATTATCAGCCTCTGCACCCTTATACGGCCGCACTCATGGAAGCTGTGCCTGTCGCCGATCCCCGGGTACGTTCTACCATGACCGAACTTGAAGGGGACGTGCCCAGTCCTGCCGATCCACCCTCTGGGTGTTATTTCCACCCGCGTTGCCAATTTGCTATTGATATCTGCTCCCCGGAATCACCGGTGTTAACCGAACTCCGACCGGATCACTATGTCAGCTGCCATCGGGCGCATGAGTTAACGTTAGAGGGCATTGGCGAACCGAGGTAGGTATGAATTTGGAGGATAAGAGAGGAGGACCGATGCAAGCAATTCGCTGGGGCATTGTCGGATGTGGCGATGTCACCGAAGTGAAAAGCGGGCCGGGGTTTCAAAAAGCGGACAACTCCAGCCTTGTAGCAGTCATGCGGCGGAACGGCGAATTGGCGCAGGATTATGCCCGGCGCCATGAGGTTAACAGTTGGTATGACGACGCTCGGGGGTTGATCCACGATTCGGATGTAGACGCTGTCTACATCGCCACGCCACCATCATCACATAAAGAATACACAATCATGGCAGCCCAGGCCGGGAAACCAGTCTACGTTGAGAAGCCAATGGCGCTGAATTTTGGCGAGTGTCAGGAAATGATCGATGCCTGCCGGGAAGCCGGCGTTTCCCTGTTTGTAGCCTATTATCGGCGTTCGTTGGCCCGTTTCTTGAAGATCAAAGAATTGATTGAGTCCGGGGCTATTGGCGATGTCCGATTTGTATCAACGATCCTATACCAACCGGTGCGCCCCCAAGAGTCGGACTCTGCCAATTTACCCTGGCGCGTGCTGCCAGATATAGCCGGGGGTGGCCTTTTTGTTGACCTGGCCTCCCACCAGCTGGATTTTCTCGATTATGTTCTGGGCCCGATTGCCGCCGCCGAAGCATTTGCCGGAAATCAGGCAGGACATTACCCGGCTGAGGATGTCGTTACCGCTACCTGGCGCTTTGAATCCGGTGTGCAGGGTACCGGAGCCTGGTGCTTCGCCGCTTTCGAGGCAGTTGATCGCACAGAGATAATCGGCAGCAACGGCCGTATTACCTTCTCGACCTTTGGTTCTGAACCTGTCTTGCTGACGACAAAGGATGGCGAAACCGGATTCGCCATCGACTACCCAGTACACATCCAGCAACCGCTTATCCAAACCGTGGTTGACGACCTATTAGGGGAAGGAAAGTGCCCGAGCACTGGAGAGAGCGGCACGCGCACCACATGGGTGATGGACCAAATACTCACCGGTTATAAGGCACAAAATGCAGGTTAGAAATTTAAACCGGATCGCCTATTTTAATCTTTTTTGAAAAAGGAGATGTCATGAATTACATATTTAGCACTGAAAAAACTAAACGTTATCGTTTTCCCACTCATATCAATGACCTGGTCATGGATCGTTCGGAAGCTACCGCCAGTGAGGTGTTCTTTACAGTGGTCGAACCGGGGAAGACCTCGCCGATGCATAAGCACGACGACACAGAGCAGATATATTATGTAGTAGATGGGGAAGGAGAACTAACGATAGAGACCGAAGAAGAACCGCTCCTGATCAAAATCAAACCGGGTGATGTTGTTCGTATGCCTGTTGGTACCATGCATCGTGCCCGGTGCTTAGGCGATCAGATCTTGCGTTATCTTGTTGTGGATTGTTTTCCTGGTTCCCGACCTGATGCCGAACCCACTTGGGACTCCCATGTGCATGAGATATGTCGGCTAAACGGCTGGGATTATGATGAGGTCTTTGAAGAATCGGATGAATATTAGCGTCCGCTTTGCCGATTTATTGGCCATCTATCGCGCCGAACTGCTCGAACGAACCATCCCTTTCTGGTTAAAATACGCGATTGACCGGGAGCATGGCGGCATCCTCACCTGCATATCGGATGAAGGACATGTATTGAGCACGAACAAATATATGTGGTCGCAACTGCGGGCGATCTGGACGTTCAGCGCACTGTATAACCGTGTCGAGGCGCGGCAGGAATGGCTAGACGTAGCCCGGCATATTTATGATTTCGCGAAGCGATACGGTCGTGATAAAGACGGCCGTTGGGTCTTCGCCGTAGATGATCGCGGCCGCGTGCTGCAGGGCGCCACCAGTATTTACGCCGATGGGTTCGCTATTTATGGTTTGACTGAACTGGCGAAGGCTACCGGTGACCGAGAAGCTATCGCCCTGGCACTGGAAACCTATAAGAGCGTACAGTGCCGTTTGGCCCGTCCGGGCTCGTATGAGACGGCGCCTTACCTACTTCCGGAAGGCGTCAAGGCGCATGGCGTATCGATGATATTTTCACTGGTATTCCACGAACTGGGTCTCCTGCTCAAGGACGAAGAGATCCTATCCGCTGGCCTGGAGCAGGCGGAAGAGGTCATGACCGCTTTCCTGATGCCGGACGAGGGGATCGTCTATGAATATAAGACCCTGGACAACCGGTTGATCGATTCGCCGCAAGGTCGAGCCATTGTCCCCGGCCATGCTATCGAATCGATGTGGTTCATGATTCACATTTACCGGTATTGGGGGAACCAGCAGAGAATCGACGAGGCGATCGCGACGATCAAGCGCCATATTGAATACGGTTGGGATGAGCAGTACGGCGGCATTCTGCTGTCGCGAGACGCGGCCAGCGGCGATCCCTGGTGGCCTTTTGCCGACAGTAAATTATGGTGGCCGCATACGGAAGCGCTGTATGCGCTGTTGCTGGCTTATGAACAATCAGGCGGGAAGTGGGCGCTCGACTGGTTTTCCAAAACGCATGATTACGCATTTAGTCATTACCCGGTTCCCACCTATGGCGAGTGGACACAGAAACTCGATCGCCAGGGAAAGAAATTTAATGAAACAGTGGCTTTGCCGGTCAAGGATCCCTTCCATTTGCCGCGATCGCTGATTTATTGCACGGCCGTATTGGGGCGCCTATCCGGTGAATCGCCGCCACAAAGCGAAGTGGACATTCCCGGCGCGCAGCCACAGACGAGTGTTCTATGAGCAGACCCAATCTTCTCTTCTTGATGACGGATCAGCAGCGCGCCGACACAATCGAGCCACAAACAGTTTGCCAGACACCAAACCTGGACAAACTGGCAGCCGGCGGCGCGCGATTTTCCCGCTGCTACACAGTCAATCCCATCTGTTCCCCCGCGCGGGCCAGCTTGATGACTGGATTGCTGCCCCACAGCCATGGCATGGTTGATGTAACCCATGCTGTTCCCGCTTACCGGGCCAGCTTTGACGCGACATTACCGGTATGGCCGCAGCTGTTGCAAAAGGCGGGATATACCACTGCTTATTTCGGTAAGTGGCATGTAGAGCGCAGCCATCGCCTGGAGAATTTCGGCTTCGACATTTACGAAGTTGACCAGTACCAACAAAAATTAGGACTGGTCGAAGTAGAAGAAGTGTTAGTAGATCAGAAGATGGTGCGCCAGAAGGGCTATGCTGATTTTCTGCTGTACGGCGTCAGCGATGAGCCGCTGGAATCGCTGCCTGAGTACCGCATGTTTTCTGATGGCATCGCATTTTTGAACAATGCTGCCGCCAATCCGCAACAGCCGTGGGCATTGTTTCTAAGCACCGAAGCGCCCCATGATCCATATGTCGCCCCACGCAGCTACACGGATCGCTACAATCTCGATGATATTTCCCCGCCGCCAAACTTTGAGGATGATCTGGCTGACCGACCCGCCATCTACCGCCGTATACAGTCCGTCTGGGATGATCTGACATGGGATGATTTTGCGTGGGCAACTGTTTGTTACTATGCCAACTGTACGATGGTTGACGAGCAAATAGGGCGCATATTGGCAGCGTTGGATTCGCTGGGGATGGCGGAGAACACGGTGGTTGTTTTCACCTCTGATCACGGCGACTTTATGGCCGAACATCGCCTGATGCTCAAAGGGATCCCTGCCTTTGAAGGCGCCTACCGCATACCGCTCATCCTGAATGGACCAGGTATCCCGGCCGGTCATGATGTAGGCAAAATCGTTAGCCTGCTCGATCTCGCGCCCACGCTGGTGCAATTCACCACCGCCGAGGAATTTCCCTGTCAAGGCCGTTCATTGCTTCCCATGTTGCAAGGCGCGGAAACGAATTGGCAATCTGAAGCTTTTGCCGAATGCCATGGACAGCGTTTTAACTATACCCAGCGCATACTTTGGCGAGGCAGCGAGAAGTACGTTTTTAATGGCTTTGACGAGGATGAACTCTACGATCTGACCACTGACCCACACGAAATGAATAACTTAGCCGGCGATCCTCATCATAAAGTTATTCTGGAGAGCATGGCAATCAGGATGTGGGAAATCATGCGCGAAACCGGCGATAAAACCATGGTTGAGGCGCAGTACGGCATGTTTCGTTACGCCCCGGTCGGGCCACAAGCGGCTGAAGGGAGTCTATCATGAGGCAAGCTGGTAAACGTTTTGCATTGGTAAACGGCCGTGTGGTGATGCCGCAAACCGTTGAAAGGGGAAAAGCAATCATCGTCGAGGGTTCGACAATAACCGGCATTGTCCCTGTTGCTGGGTTAGACGACGAAATTGACAAGATCGACGTGAACGGGCGGCTGGTCACGCCCGGCCTGATTGATATTCACACGCACGGCGCGCTTGGCCATACATTCAACGAACCGAAATATGAGGCTTTTGACGTCATCACGCGCGAGAATGCGCGGCGGGGAGTGACCTCGCTGCTGGCGACTCCGGCTACAGCCCCCCTTTCCAACCTGGTGGCCTGCCTGGAATTTAGCCGGGAGTGGATGGCCGGAGAACACGAATGGACCCAGGTGCTCGGCGTCCATCTTGAGGGGCCCTATTTCGATCTGGCCCAGGCGGGCGCGCAAGATCCGGCCAATGTGCGCAACCCGGATGACGGCACGGCCGAGCAGCTGCTGGAACACCACGACGTGATTCGCATGGTTTCCTTCGCGCCGGAGCTGCCGGGCGCCTTGGCGCTTACAAGTCGCCTCGCGGCCCTGGACATCGTTCCCGCCGCTGGCCACAGCTCAGCCAAAGAGGAGGAGGTCGCAGCGGCTATTGAGCGTGGCTTGAAGCACATCATTCACATCTGGAGCGCACAGTCGACAACGGTGCGCGAGGGCCCCTGGCGTAAACCAGGTCTGCTGGAAGTGTCGCTGACCTATGACGACCTGACTGTGGAAATGATCTGCGACAACAAGCACCTGCCGCCCACGCTAATGAAAATGGCATATAAATGTATTGGCCCTGACCGTCTCTGCGTGATCTCAGATGCCACCAGTGGCGCCGGATTGGCGGAGGGCTCCCGCTACCGCATGGGCGAAATGGAGTACGAGGTGCATGATGGCGTGGGCATGATGTTCGATCGCTCCTGTTTCGCGGGAAGCACGACCTTACTGAACGAAATGCTACCGGTTTTGATTGAACATGTGGGCATCCCGCTAACGGAATCGGTGCGCATGGCTTCCCTGACACCGGCGCGCGTTATCGGCGTCGCTGATCGCAAAGGCAGCCTGGAAACGGGGAAGGATGCCGATGTGGCCATTTTTAATGATGATTTCACAATCTGGGGAACGTTGATTAACGGCCGTTGGGCCGTGGCGCCAAAAGTGCAAACATCGCAGTAAAGGAGACGTATTTTGACTGCAGATTCACTATTAAAGACGAAAGTTGATTTATTGCCCGTTACTGTTTACAAAACAAACGAAGAGATGGGACAAGCGGCCGCCTCTGACGCGACCGCGGTAATCAAGGCGGCTATTGATAAAAAGAGATCGGCCAATATCATCATCGCCACCGGCAACTCGCAGCTTACATTCCTGGAGGCGCTACGAGGGCAGAAGGGGATCGATTGGTCAAAGGTCACTATCTTCCACATGGACGAGTATATTGATCTGCCGGGGGGTCATCCGGCCAGCTTTCCGACCTTTCTGCGCCGCCACCTGCTCGACCATATCCCGGAGCCGGCGGCATTCTATCCCGTTCAAGCACGAGCGGGCCAGCTTGAAACTGATTGTGCCGAATATGCCCGCTTGCTGCGTAGGTTTCCGGCCGACTTATGCGCGATGGGCATCGGCGAAAATGGTCATATCGCTTTCAACGATCCGCCCTTCGCCGAGTTTGACGATCCTGTGTGGGTGAAAGTCGTGCGTATGGATGATGTGTCGCGCAGGCAGCAGGTGGGCGAGGGGCATTTTGGCAGTCTGGATGAGGTCCCGACCCATGCTATCACCCTGACCATACCCGCACTCCTGGCGGCCGAACGCGTTTTCTGTATTGTTCCAGAAGGGCGCAAGCAGGATGCAGTTTATCAAACATTAAATGGTCCGATCACGGAATCCTGTCCCGCTTCCATCTTGCGGCAAAGCACATATGTCCATCTCTATTTAGACTCAGATGCCGCGGCAAAGGTTTACCCATCATTATGAATTCCCGAGAACGCGTTCTGACTACCTTCGATCACCGCGAGCCGGATCGCATCCCCTTTGACCTGGGCAGCGTGCAAGTGACGGGCATCCATGAAACCGCCTATCGCAACTTGCGCCAGGCGTTAGGGTTGCCGAAAACAGCCGTTGATCTATGCGACACTATCCAGCAACTGGCGACGATTGAAGATGACCTGGCCGAACGGCTGGGAATTGACTATCGCGGGCTTTACCCGCTCAACAGCCACAATTGGGGGATCAATGAGGTAGATGTCGGCGAGTACTGGGCTTATCACGATGAGTGGGGTATTACCCATCACCGGCCAAAGGAGGGTGGGTTTTACTACAGCATTGTTGAGGTGCCTTTACCCTACTTCGACTTCACGGAACAGGACATCGAGCAATTTCCCTGGCCGGATATGGGCGCTCGCTGGCGGGTTGAGGGGCTGCGCGGGCAAGCTGAACAGTTTCGCGCCGCGGGATATGCAGTGGTCCTCAAAGATGCCTTCGCTGGTATTTTTGAGTTCGCCCAGCGAGTGATCGGCATGGAAAACTTACTGATTCTGATGAGCATGGATGAACAGAGAGTGGGCTCGCTGTTCGACAAGCTGTTAGAGTTGAAGCTGGCCTACTGGCAGACGGCGCTTGACGAATTGGGAGACCTGGTAGAAGTGGTCACTTACGCCGATGACTACGGCACGCAGCAGTCGCAGTTGATTTCGCCGGCTATGTTTCGCAAGCAATTGAAGCCGCTCGTCCAGCAGATACTTGAGCTGCAAGGGACGCTTGCTCCACATGCGAAACGCTTTTTTCACTCGGACGGCAATGTTCGGCCGTTAATCCCTGATTTCATCGAGATGGGCGTTGACATTCTCAATCCAATACAGAGTACGGCGACCGGCATGGACCCTGTAGACCTCAAGCGCGATTTTGGCCGGGATCTGGTTTTTTGGGGGGGCGGCGTTGATACGCAAGGCATCCTGCCCAATGGTACGCCACAGGAGGTTAAGGATGATGTACGGCGCAATATCGAGGTCTTAGCCTCCGGCGGGGGATATGTGTTCAATACCGTTCATAACATCCAGGCTGATGTGCCTCCGCAGAATATCTTGGCCATGTGGGAAGCGCTGCAAGAATATGGTAGTTACGGATGAAGCCCGTAATTGTTGGAAGCTTGCCGAGCGAAATGTAAAGGATCGTGAATATGAAAGTACTCTTCATCGGTGGAACAGGCATTATCAGTTCAGCTTGCACGGAATTAGCCGTGGAGCAAGGCATTGATCTCTACTTGCTAAATCGGGGTCGAACGCAGCGCGCCGTCCCGGAAGAAGTCCATAATCTGTATGGCGACATCAATGATCCGGCCGTTTCCGATATATTGGCCGATCATACATGGGATGTCGTGGTGGATTGGATCGCTTTTAAGCCCAACGACATCCAGCGTGACATCAATCTTTTTAGTGGCCGAACGAGACAATACATTTTCATCAGTTCAGCCTCTGTCTACCAGACACCGCCAAGCAGTTTGCCCGTAAAGGAATCCACTGTGCTCGATAATCCTTACTGGGATTACGCACGAGACAAGATCGCTTGTGAAGAATTGTTGGTACAAGCCTACCGGGAAGCAAAATTTCCCATGACCATCGTCCGCCCTTCTTACACTTACGATTGTAGGACAATCCCCTTGTTTGGCGGTTATACAACCCTTCATCGAATGCGTCAGGGTGAAAAGGTATTGGTATATGGTGATGGTACCTCACTCTGGACCTTGACCCACCACAAGGATTTTGCTAAAGGCTTTGTACCCTTGCTGGGCCATGCCAGGGCGATCGGAGAACCATTTCATATCACATCTGATGAGTGGTTAAACTGGAATCAAATCTTTGAAATAATGGGTCAGGCCCTGGGTGTGAAACCGCGACCGGTGCACGTGCCATCAGATTTGGTTGTCGCCTTCGACGCAGAGATTGGCGCAGGGTTACTGGGGGATAAGTCGAACAGCATGATTTTCGACAACAGTAAGATCAAAAGATTGGCGCCGGATTTCGCTTGCACAATCCCATTCAGCCGGGGCGCTAACGAGATAGTTGCCTGGTGCGATGCCGATCCGGCACGACAGGAGGTGGATGAACAACTAAACGCACTTATTGACGAGATCATTGCCGCTTATGAATCGGCCTTTCCGAAACGTTGATCCTGGAAATTTGGCATGACCGCAACAATTGCCCAACGGTTACTTCCAGTTGAACTCGTTTTTAACCCGAATTGGTGGTATCAGACCGCCGGTATCTCCTTTGACGAATCTTTCTACTTTGATCCAGAAACACGTATCCGCAATGATTTAATCATGCGGCGTGTCCTGTACGAACGATTTGGCGAAATGGGCATGGGCGAGCGGGACCCTCAACCACGGCCTATCATCGGCTCACAACATGTTGCCGGTGGTTTTGTAATCCCTGCATTGCTCGGAGCAGAGATCCGTTTCGAAAAGGATGCTGCTCCACAGCCTTTGCCTGTGCACATGGATGCGGCCCAAATTGAGGCATTTGAGAAACCCGATTTCCACACGACCTGGCCGATGAACGAATTCATCCCGCAAATGAATTCTCTGGAAGCGGAGTGGGGATATCTGGTGGGAGGCATGAATACGGATGGACTACTAAATGCCGCCTATCATTTCTACGGTCAGGATCTCTTTCTCGATTTCTATGAAGCCCCAGATCGCGTGCGGCGTTTTCTCGGCATTATTGGTGAACTGATAGTTGATGTTGCCCTCTATTTTCGACACCGCACCGGTGAATGTTCGATTTCAGTCAATCGCATGGTCGAGCATGTAGACCCGCGATTATTTTTCCATGCCAACTGCTCGGTACAAATGATCTCGCCCGAAAGCTATAGGGAGATGCAGCTGCCAACGGAAAAGCGCATGGCTGAACGCATACGGCCGTATGGCATTCATCACTGCGGCGATAGCCTGCATAAGGTTGCCCCGGTTTACGCGGAACTACCTCTGACAATGGTTGATGTCGGCTGGGGATCGAATGTGGCAGCAGTGAGGAAGGCCTTGCCAGATACGTTTCTCAACTTACGCCTGAATCCCGTGCGCATGCTCCAGGCCACATCGCAGGAGATCGCCGCGGATACGGAAGGATTACTGAGCGCGGCCGGACCTCTCGAGAAAGCCGGCATTTGCTGCATTAACATGGACAACGGCACGCCTGATGAAAATCTCTTTGCCATGTACGAAGTGGTTCAAAGATTTAGGAGCCAGCAGAATTATGCACAGAGCAACAGGTTGAGATAACTATGACTTCTTCCTGGAATCGATTTACACAAGCTGTACGTTTAGAAGAGCCAGACCAGGTTCCTGTCGCCCTGATCGTTGACAGTCCCTGGCTCCCAGGTTACGCTGGCATTGATACTCTTGACTATTATCTGTTTCCCGAAAAATGGTTACAGATCAATCTGGAACTATCTGACCGTTTTCCTGATGCTGTCTGGATTCCTGGTTTTTGGGTCGAGTACGGGATGGTAGATTTACCGTCGGCCTTTGGCGCACGATTTCATTTTCACCACGACCGGCCGCCCTCCATCGAGCCGATGACGACTGATATCGGATTGTGGGCCGGGGCGTCCCTGCCAGATGTTGAGGAAGATGGCTTGTTGCCTTGCCTGCTTCGTCTCTACGAGCAGATGGAATCGCGTCTGCACGCCGATGGGCTGGGTATCAAGATGGTGGCGGCCCGCGGCCCCATGGTCACGGCCGGGTTCTTGATGGGTATCAGCGACCTGATGATCGGCCTCGTCACGCAAGCGGATGAAATCAACCAGTTCTTGGATAGGATCACGACGACGATCATTAATTGGCTGCACGCTCAATTGAAGCGGTTGAAGGAGCCGGAAGGTATTATGCTGCTGGACGACGTCGTGGGCATGGTTTCACTTAAACATTACCAGACAATGGTTGCCCCGCATCTAAAGCGCATCTTCGCTGAATTTGACGGACTGATTAAGATATATCACAACGACACACCTTGTGCGCATCTGCATGGCGCTCTGGCCGAGGCCGGCTTTGATGTGTTTAACTTTTCGCACAAAGCAGATATTGCCGAGGTCAAGCGTGAAATGGGCCATCGTGTGGCCCTGATGGGCAATGTGGCGCCGTTGGATCTGGGAGTGCGGGGAACGCCGGAGGAAGTCGCGCAGGCAGCGTACACATGTCTGGAAAAAGGCGCGCCGGGTGGGGGCATGGTCCTCTCTTTCGGCGGTGGCGTATCACCGGAGACACCAGCGGAGAACATCGACGCGCTCTTACATGCCGCGCGAACCTGGCGGGGGTCTTCCCCAACAAGTAGAGCGAAGGAGTCTTGATAATGAAAACAACCAGCTACCATCTCGCGGAAGACCGTTACTTTGATCCCGATCCGGCGCAGCGAAAAATGGCTGTCGAGTTGTATCGGTCGATCGATGCCTTGCCCCTGGTATGCCCGCATGGGCATGTTGATCCGCGATTGTTTAGCGACCCTGATTCCAGCTTTGGCTCACCTACGGAGCTGCTGATCATTCCCGACCATTACGTTTTCCGCATGCTCTATTCGCAAGGAATTCCCCTAGAGGATCTGGGCGTGCCGCGCAACGATGGCGGACCCGTGGAAACGGACCACCGCAAAATCTGGCAGATCTTCGCCGAAAATATGCACCTGTTCCGAGGCACGCCCTCAGGGATATGGCTGCAAGATGAGTTATATTTTGTATTCGGCGTTCAGGAAAAGTTAAACGGGGCGAATGCACAAGCGGTTTACGATCAGATCGACGGGAAATTAAACTCCCCTGAATTCAGCCCGCGCACGCTCTACGAACGATTTGATATTGAAGTGCTGTGCACGACGGACGCGGCAACGGATACGCTGGAGCATCACCAGGCGATTCGCGCGTCGGATTGGAACGGCCGTATCCTGCCCACCTTCCGCCCCGATAACGTCGTTTATCTCGAGACGCTGAACTGGCACGATCACATCGCAACCCTGTCTGAGGTCTCCGGTATCGACATCACCAGCTACCAATCGTTTATCAAGGCCCTGGAGAACCGGCGCACCTTTTTCAAGGAAAACGGGGCGACGGCGACCGATCTCGCCGCGCTCACCGCCGCCACGGGACGCCTGGATGACGACCAGGCGGAGGCGATTTTTTACCGCGCTCTGAAGGGCACTGGAACGGCCGAAGAGCAGCGACAATTCAGCGGCCATATGCTTATGGAAATGGCGCGCATGAGCATTGAAGACGGCCTGGTGATGCAACTGCACGTGGGATCCTTCCGTAACCACAATCCGTCTGTTTTCGATCGCTTTGGGCCGGATAAAGGGGCGGATATTCCGATCGCAACCGAATTTACGCGTTCGCTATGGCCGTTGCTGTCCGCTTACGGCAATGATCCCAGACTGACGCTCATTCTGTTCAATCTGGATGAAACAAATTACGCTCGTGAACTGGCGCCTTTGGCCGGCCATTACCCGGCCGTCAAACTTGGGCCGCCCTGGTGGTTCTACGATAGCCTGAATGGCATTTACCGCTACTTCGACCAGGTGGTGGAAACGGCCGGTCTTTACAACACGGCCGGCTTTAACGACGACACACGCGCCTATCCGTCTATTCCGGCGCGACATGACGTCTGGCGACGGGCAAGCGCCAATTGGGTAGCCGGATTGGTCGTGCGCGGCATCGTTGATGAAGAAGACGCGTTCAAAATGGTGCGCGACCTGGCCTACGACTTAGCGAAAGAAGCATACAAGCTGTGAAAAGCAGCAAGAGAGATTCGGCAAAGTATTGAGCGCCCGGCGCCCACCCTGGAGTAGAAACAATGGCATCTCTATCATATCCACAAGGCAGCATTTACCCTGACTCGGTAGTCAGCCAGGCTGACACGGTCTATGCCCTGGCAAAACTGGCGGGTACCGGCGAGATACGATTGCTCGTGCATGGGGATAGTGATGGCTTTGAGGGTGAATTGCAGGATGGCTTGCTGGTTTGTGAGTTAATGGCAGCCAACGCGGCCGAATTGCGATCGCGGCTCGACTGGCTGAATCCGGCGCCGTTGGGACGACAGACTTCCTTCGGATTTGGCGACCGGTTGGGGTCGGCGACGCCGGGGCATGTTGCTTCGCTGCGCACGGCCGATCCGAAGCAGCGCATCGCCCCCATTTTTGCCCAACAATCGGTGCGCGAAAACACGCGCACCGGGCGCACGTCGCAGGAAGTTGTGGATGACGCCCTGTGGGGCATTTTCCAGGAGGGTTGGCGCGACCCCTGGGGCGCGGACGCCGACCATATCAAAGAGGCAGAAGACCTTGCACCATTTATCGACGCCGGCTACACCTTCTATACCATCGATCCCAGTGACCATGTAGACAATGAGGCGCAGTGTGACAGTCTTGAGGCGCTGCGACAAAAAGCGGATCGACTACCCTGGGACCGGTTAGGGACCGACTATCAATCTCTGAAAGCTCAATATTGTACTGAACCGTTATCACTCGGCGATTCGATCCTGGTATTTGACGAGGAAACTTTTCTACGGGCGCTGGTTAAGTACGGTCGGGCGATTCTGCATACGGCCGAGATCGCCGCGCTGTTGGATGAATCCATGGCCGGCCAGGGATACGACCTGGAAATGTCTGTAGATGAAACGGAAACGCCCACCTCCATCCACGAGCATTACTTCATCGCCAACGAGCTAAATACACGGGGAATTCCCGTGCTTAGTCTCGCACCGCGTTTCGTGGGCAAATTCCAGAAAGGGGTCGACTACATGGGGGACCTTGATGTGTTTGCGGTCGAGCTGGCCAAACACATGGTCGTTATGCGCCACTTCGACAACTACAAGATCAGCATCCACACCGGGTCAGACAAGTTCAGCATATATGGCATTATCAATGACCAGGCACAGGGGTATGCGCATGTAAAAACGGCAGGTACAAGTTACCTGGAAGCACTGCGGGTTGTCGCCGCTGAGAACCCGGGGCTATTCCGGGTGATGTTGGACCTGGCGCACCAGAATTTCGAGAAAGACCGCAAAACCTATTTTGTGGATTGCCAACCGCAGAAGGTGCCCACGAGCGAGCAGTTAGAAGATGGACAGCTGCCTGATCTGTTGGAGCAGTTTGATGCCCGGCAGCTACTACACGTCACCTTCGGCTCAATATTAGATACCTACGGCGATGAGCTGCACGCGTTCCTATCGAGCCATGAGGCCGAGTACCTGGCGGGACTGGAGAAACACTTTGCGCGCCATTTACTGCCGTTTTGCTAAGAGAACAATATCATGAACCTGAAAGAAGTTATGCAATGGTACGACTTTCGCGACAGGACCATCGTTATCACAGGTGGCACCGGCGTGCTCGGTGGGGAGATGGCTTGCGCCCTGGTAGGCTGCGGCGCCAACGTTGCCGTCTTAGACCGCAATCCTGACCTACCTGAGTATCTCAAGCAATCTATGGACGCCGGCCCGGGCAAATACATGGTCGTTTATGGCGATGTGCTTGAACGTGAGCAGTTAGAATCTGCCGCCGAAGACATCCAGGCTGCATTCGGTCATATCGACGTACTCATCAACGCCGCCGGGGGCAACCATCCGCAGGCTACCACTAGCGACAATGTCTCTTTCTTTGACCTGCCCGATGAAGCGCTGCGCTTCGTCTTTGATCTGAACATCGTCGGGACGATTATGCCCAGCCAGGTGTTTGGGCGCATCATGGCTAAAAGGGGGGAGGGCGTTATTCTCAATATCTCATCCATGAGTGCCTTTACGCCACTGACGCGCATCCCCGGCTATTCGGCGGCCAAGGCAGGTGTGAGCAATTTTACACAGTGGCTGGCCGTGCACATGGCGCAGGAGTATTCGCCTAATATCCGCGTCAATGCTATCGCTCCCGGCTTCTTTCTGACCAAGCAAAACCGCTTCCTGCTGACAGATGAAGAGAGCGGCGAATTAACGGAGCGCGGGCAGCAGATCATTGACCATACGCCAATGGCCCGCTTCGGTGCGCCGGAAGATCTGTTGGGTGCGGTCTACTGGCTGTTGTCCCCAGCCTCGGCGTTCGTTACCGGCGTCATATTGCCAATCGATGGCGGCTTCGCCGCTTACAGTGGAGTCTAGATGATAGAAATCGAAGCAGTCGCCCCGCAAAATCAACTACTGGATGAGGAAACGATCCGTCAAACACTGACTGGCGGTTTGCAGGGCAAGTATGGGGGTCAAAAAGTGCTCGTCCTTATTCCCGATCACACGCGTACTATCCCCTTGCCACAGTTGTTTCGTATGCTCACGGAGATATTGCTAGATGCCCGGCAGCTTGACTTTATGGTAGCCCTGGGAACCCACCCACCATTGTCAACCGAGCAGTTGAATAAATTGGTGGGTATTTCTTCCGAGGAGCGGCAGACAACCTACCGGCATGTGGGCCTGCTCAACCACTACTGGGATACTCCGGGCGCGCTTACGCAAATTGCCACGCTGCCCCAATCGCAGATTCAGAAAATCGCCGGCGATCACTGGCACCCAACGTTAGGCGGCAACGTGGCCGTGACCATTAATCGGCTTGTACTGGAATACGACCAGGTCATTATTCTGGGTCCAACGTTTCCCCACGAGGTCGTCGGTTTCTCGGGCGGCGCCAAATATTTTTTTCCCGGGATTTCGGCCGCGGATATGATCAACGTCACTCATTGGCTGGGGGCGCTGGCCGGGGTGCAGGGCACGATCGGCATCAAGGAGACGCCGGTGCGAGCTATGATCCATGCCGCCGCCGAACACGTGCCCACGCCGACCACTTTGATCGCCCTGGTGGTTGTCGGCAAGGAACTGGCGGGGATGTTCATAGGCGATTATCGGTCCGCCTGGAGTGCGGCCGCTGATTTATCGTCGGAGCGCCATATCATTTGGGTGGACAAGCCATTCCAACGCGTCCTATCCCAGGCGCCCACGATGTATGATGAACTTTGGACGGCCGGCAAAGCGATGTACAAGCTGGAACCGGCGCTGGCGGAAGGGGGGGAACTGATCATCTACGCGCCGCACCTGAATGTGGTCAGCCACGCGCATGGCAAGTACATTTACGAGATCGGCTATCATGTGCTCCCCTATTTCCTGGAGCAGTGGGATAAGTTTAAGCATATCCCGCTCGGCGTCCTGGCCCACAGTACCCACGTACGCGGCGATGGCCGTTACGAGCACGGTATTGAATATCCTAGGGCACAGGTCTCCCTGGCAACTCAACTTTCCCCTGAAGATTGCGCTCAATTAGCACTCGGCTATGTCAATCCGGATGAAATTAACGTTTCCGAATGGCAAGGTCGCGAAGATGAAGGCATTTTGTACGTGCCCAAAGCGGGCGAAATGCTATACCGGGTGAAGGACGAAGGAGCCGCCGATTGATCGCCAAGGCCCCGCGTTTTTTTATCGTCATGGGCGTCGCCGGTTGCGGTAAAACGACTGTGGCAATGGCATTAGCCGGTCATCTCAATTGCCCCTTCTTTGATGGAGATGATTATCACTCGCCAGAGAACGTGGCCAAGATGGCCAGTGGTATACCGTTGAATGATGCGGATCGAGCGCCGTGGCTGGCAACTCTGGCGGAATTGATCCTGGAACATTTGGAAAGGGGAGAGACGGCCGTGCTTACCAGCTCCGCACTCAAAAAGCGCTACCGTGACCGGTTGCGGGTCAGCTATCAGGTGCAATTCATATACCTAGATGGCGAATTCGATCTCATCTGGAAACGCATGCAGGATCGCCAGAATCATTATATGAAACCTGAGATGTTGCGCAGTCAATTTGAAGAGTTAGAGCCGCCTGGAGACGAGGAAGCTATAAGAGTTCCCATTGATCGCTCTGTGGACGATATTCTGGCTCTGATTTTGGATGCTATTTAGTGGCTAGATCGCTTGGGTCAATGAACGTTCGAGATACCTATCTTTATGAAAACGCGAGATAAAAAATGACACAACCAGCAGACATTGGATTGATCGGATTGGCCGTCATGGGTCAGAATCTGGTTCTCAATATGGACGACCACGGCTTTACCGTAGCCGTCTTTAATCGCACCACCAGCAAGGTTGACCGCTTCATGGAGAATGAAGCGTTAGGGACTAAAGTAATTGGAACTCATTCCCTGGAAGAATTGGTATCCGTTCTAAAACGGCCGCGGCGTATCATGATCATGGTTAAGGCCGGCTGGCCGGTGGACGCCACTATTGAACAGCTAGTATCTCTGCTAGAACCAGGAGATATCATCATCGATGGCGGCAATTCGCACTATCCCGATTCCACGCGCCGTACCAAAGAACTGGCCGAAATAGGGATCCTCTTCATCGGCACAGGCGTATCTGGTGGAGAAGAAGGAGCGCGCTTTGGCCCTTCAATCATGCCCGGCGGCGCGCCTGAAGCATGGCCGCATGTCAAGTCCATATTCCAGGGCATCGCCGCTAAAGTCGCTGACGGCTCGCCCTGCTGCGATTGGGTAGGCGAAGAAGGGGCAGGCCATTTCGTGAAGATGGTGCATAACGGCATCGAGTATGGCGACATGCAGCTTATCTGTGAGGCGTACGATGTGATGGGCCAGGCCTTGGACATGTCTCCCAAGGAAATGAGCGAGGTTTTCTCAGAATGGAATAAAGGCAAACTGGATTCCTACTTGATCGATATCACGACCGAAATTCTAGGCTACACGGATGAAACTGGCCTGCCAATGGTGGACAAGATCCTGGATACGGCTGGGCAGAAGGGAACGGGTAAGTGGACGGCCGCATCCGCGCTGGAACTGGGTATTCCACTCACGCTCATTGGTGAAGCTGTCTTCGCTCGCTTCTTGTCCGCATTGAAAGATGAAAGAGTCACCGCTGCTGCTACCCTCGGTTCTCCAATTCAACGCTATGAAGGTGACAAAGCAGGCTTTATCGCTGATCTAGAGGATGCGTTATTTGCCTCCAAGATCGTTTCCTATGCACAGGGCTATATGCTTATGCATGCCGTCTCTGATGCATTCGGCTGGAACCTTGCCTATGGCAATATAGCCCTGATGTGGCGCGGGGGCTGCATTATCCGCGCCGCTTTCCTGGACGATATCAAGTCGGCTTTCGATAACAAGCCTGACCTGAACAATTTGCTGTTGGATCCCCTCTTTAAGGAAGAAGTGCAGCGTGCTGAGGCTGCCTGGCGGCGGGTGGTAAGCACGGCCGTGTCTCTAGGTATCCCCCTGCCGGCCATGTCCAGCGCACTGGCGTTCTATGATGGCTACCGGCGCGAACGGCTGCCTGCCAATCTATTACAGGCGCAGAGGGACTACTTCGGAGCCCATACTTATGAGCGCGTCGACAAGACGAGAGGCGAATTCTTCCACACCAACTGGACGGGCCAGGGTGGTGATGTGACTGCAACAACATATGATGCTTAGTTCTCTATCGCAGAAAGAGCCGAATTACGATAGTTGTTGGGTCCGGGTCTAGGTGATGAAGCTGAACTGCAGTCAGTCAGGTTTTCACGGGAATTGACACTGATGTTGATGATTGCAGAATATCAACAGGATGTGTCGATTTGACCCCAGGAGGCTCATTTACAATAACAATGCAAATGAGACCTCACGGTTCTTTACATAACCGCTAATTGTTAAAGGATTCTACCTCGAGCAGAATGGCATTACGATCGTGATCCCCGTCTTTGGGGTTCACATCCGTGAGGTCGTTGGTTCGAGTCCAATCGCGCCCACTTTGACCCCTTTTTGGATTGCCCCAGCCGCTATATTGAATTTTCCCACCAGAGGTGGGAGGCTTAATTGTCATTCTGTCCGTACGGTCCTTGTCCCAGCGGAAGTGAACCGTGCTCCAGGTATGTTTGCGTCAGCAAGAGATAGTCATCATCGTGCAGCTCGAAATCTGCACGATTTTTTCTGACATCGTATCGGCCGTTTCCCCCAATTCCCCCGTTCTCAGCCAAAAATATATCAATAATTACCGCATTTACCTCCTACATTTAGCATTTGTATTAGCTCCTTCAAATGAAGAGGTGAAGAGTTGCGAACAAACATACGTCCTTAATTAGAATGAGTGCCATTGCCGTACTGCTCGCTACTTGTGGAGCAAACACAGGGGCATATTTACCAACGCTGTTTTTAAGGAGTGACTGGCCAGCTTCTTCTGGAGAGGTATTGAAGATAGCTTTCACAGCCCGGTTGATTTGGTGGGCTGGCATTTCAAAAACGCGACCGTTCAGCGGAAGTTGCCCCCTGCCATGCTTTGACCGGGCTTCTAATGCCAACGTCTCACCGAGCCAGCCCATTCGATCGCTCGTCACCGGCCCTGACATAAGTCACGCTTGTTTCATGACATTTATCATATAAATGCACGATTCTCGAAAGTGAGTGTTGACAAAGTGCTCTCGATTTTGTTATCATAAGATCGTTAGCGCTAACGGGACCGCTAACGGGACCGCTAACGGATGGAATTTCTTCTAACATATTAATTGAAAATAGCGTTCAATTATCAAAGCAGAATCATGCCTACACGTAGCCGCGTAACCATCAAAGAAATAGCTGAGGAAGCCGGCGTTTCAATGCAAACTGTCTCACGGGTTATCAATAATAGACCTGATGTTGCCCCCATGACCCGGCAACGAGTCAAGGACATCATCGACAAGCATGACTATCGGCCCAGCAGCATCGCCCGCGGCATAACGAAAGGGCGCAGTTACTTATTGGGAGTTGTCACCGCCGGAATTCGGCATTTTGGCCCCTCCAGCACCCTCTCAGGAATCGAGAAGCAGGCCAGCAAGATGGGCTACTCAACTATCCTGCGAGCCGTCCACCAGACAGAGGAATTTGATATCGATGAATATTTACGCTTTTTAGTGTCCCAGCATGTCGACGGCATCATCTGGGCTATGCCAGAGCGTGGGAACATACGCGAAGAAATTCTCACTAAAATTCCTCAGCTCGCAATCCCGGCCGTTTTTATCAACCTCCAACCCCATCCGGATATAAATGTATTTGATTTCGATAATCTGAATGGTGGGCGGATGGCCACGAAGCACCTGATTGAACAAGGATTTGAGAGAATTGGCTTGATATCTGGGCCAATGGATTGGATGGTTTCCCGGCAAAGATTCTTGGGTTGGAAAGATGTGCTCAAGATCGCTGGATATGAATCAGAAGATAAGCAGATTACCGAAGGCGATTGGACTGCAGAAAGCGGGGCGCGATGTATGACACGGCTGCTCAACCAATGGCCTGAGATTGATGCCGTATTTGCTTGCAATGACTTGATGGCTCTGGGTGCCATGAAAGTCGCTAGCAACAGCGGGCGCTGTATACCTGATGATTTGGCCGTAGTGGGCTTCGATGACATTGCCGAGTCAAACTTCTTCACACCTTCACTTACGACCGTCCGGCAGGATCCTCAGGATCTTGGTCGCCGTAGCGTGGTTGAAATCGACCGACTGATTTCGGTTTCAAGAAAGTTCGAAGAAAAACCTGGAAAGAAGACACACATATTTCAGATGCAGCTCATTGTGAGAGAAAGCTCGATTAAGCGTTAATGACTTCGATGAATACCAGAATCATGTTGGAGGATTTGTTTTGACGTGAAAAGGAAATGCTTATCTGAATCGTAGATGATCCCAAGCGAGCACTTCCTGATCACGTCAACTAATAGAGCAGGATTCTGCAACCGTGCTGTAATAGCTGATGCTTCACTCTGAGTATACCAACTTATTACAGCGTAAACGACGTGTCCGGCAATAGGGAGATGTATTTCCAAGAAAGGAGGTGCCCTACTGGCAAATGTTGTGATTTGGACCTCGACAAATAATTAGTAATCGGTAGCCGATCTTAAGTATCCCAGTTCACATTTACTACCAGAATAATTAAGTGGAAAGTTGTTTTCGAATAATAAGTTGGAAATAGGAGAAGAAAATGAAAAAGGTGAGATATTTTATAGTATTTTTATCCCTCTTGTTGGTTCTCGGCTTAGTGCTGAGTGCCTGCGGCGGAGACGCAGATAGCGAGACGGCAGATGAAGAAGCTGTATCTGAGAAACCAGCTGAAGTTGAGGAACCGGCCGAAGAACCGGCCGAAGAACCGGCCGAAGAACCGGCTATGGAAAAGCCTTCCGGCCCGTTGGTGATTTGGGTGCAGCAGGCTAATCAAGATGTGTGGGAACAGACGGTGCTGCCTAGCTTCCAGGAGAAGTACCCAGATGTTGAACTAGAATTCGTCAACTATGCCCCTGAGGAAGTTGCTAATCAAGCTGCCTTAGCGATTCAAGGTGGTACCGGCGGGCCTGACTTGGGTGTAACCCAATATCGCGATGTTCAGAGCTTAATTGCTCTAGAAGGGGTTATGGATATTTCAGAATCGATGGCGCCATATGCCAACGATTTTGACGACGAGATCCTGGCCTACTGTGAAACCGACGATAAATATTACTGTGTGCCTTGGGATATTGGGCCGACCGTGACCTATTTCCGACGAGACATTTTCGAAGCGGCTGGGCTCCCAACCGACTTTGAGTCCGTCAGTAATCTCGTTGCCACTTGGGATGATTATTTGGCAACCTGCATCACGATCAAAGAAGAGACCGGCTTGCCTTGTTTCCCCCAAAACAAAGCTAATAACTACGGCTACATGGTGATCGACATGCTTTGGCAACAAGGAATCGGATTCTTTAACGAGGATGGTAGTGTAAATCTCGAAAATCCCAAAGTTGTTGCGGCCCTGGAAAAGGTGGGCGAATTCTGGGATGCTGATGTGACGACTGATAACTTAGATTGGGCTGATCCCTGGTATGCTGAACTGGCGGCAGAGATGGACAACACAGATACGCCACCGGTGGCCACTCTGGTATATGCTGCTTGGATGGGTAACTTCTTCAAAACTTGGGTTGCTCCAGATCAGGCGGGTAACTGGGGGGTTGCGCTGATGCCCGCCTGGGAAGAAGGTGGTACCCGAGCTTCAATGTCTGGTGGTTCAACTTACTTTATCCCCGCTGATAGTTCAAATCCTGAAGCCGCTTGGGCTTTCATTGAACATGTCAACTTGGATGTCGATAATCAAGTCGCGCAGTATGCTTATAGCGATTATTTCCCAGCGCTGACAACCACATACAGCGATCCACTATTCTCTGAGCCCGATCCCTATTTCGGTGATCAGGCCACCCGGAAAGTATATTCGGATGTCGCCGCGAACGTTCCCTACGCGTTCATATACGATTCTCAATATTACAATACCGTAGCCGGCGCGTTGCAGACCGCGATTCAGAACTATGCCTTAGGCAATATGACAGCCGAAGAAGCCCTGCGGGAGGCGGCGAATAGCGTCCGCCTTGAAACAGGTGCATCGTAAGTTTCAGCTTTAAATTAGACTGCGAGGCCAAACGGCCTCGCAGTCTGGTCACTGGGAGTGATCATGGCAGAAGCAATAGGGGCTGAAGGCAAAAACTCAGTCAAGAGCCAGCCATCTTTCCGTAAGCGGATCAGAGAAGGCCGCTGGGGTTATGCCTTCATCTCTCCATTCTACATCCTGTTTGCCGTTTTTAGCCTGTATCCGATGTTATTATCGATTTATCTGAGTTTCACGCGGTGGAAGGGCGTCGGGCCAATGGAGCTTGCCGGGTTAGTCAATTTTCGCCTGGTCCCTATTGACAAGGTCTTTTGGCAATCAATGCGCAATGGAATCATCATCTTTTTCCTTTACGTTCCAATCATGTTACTCCTGGCCTTGGCGCTTGCTGTTATCCTGAATTCAGGCAAAATTCGGGGTTTTCGATTTTTCCGCACCATAATCTTCCTTCCATTCGTGACAAATATGGTCGCCGCGGGATTTGCGTTTCGCATCCTATTGGAGAAAGAAAACGGCCTATTCAATGTACTCCTCGAAGCAATAGGCTTAACGGCGATTCCTTGGCTTGAAAGCGTCTGGTGGGCGCGCATCTCCTTGAGTCTCTTAATCATCTGGGCCTGGCTAGGATATAACATGGTTATCATGCTCACCGGGCTTCAGACCATTCCCGAGGATCTAACTGAAGCAGCTTTAGTGGATGGCGCGACCCCGGTGCAAGCCTTCTTCCGGATCACAGTTCCACTGATGCGTCCCGTTATATTGTTTGCCCTGATTACCTCAACCATTGGTAGCTTTGGCCTATTCACCGAAGTTCAAACATTGACAAGGGGCGGTCCGGTCAATGCCACCATCACCCCCCTAATCCGAATATACAATGTTGCTTTTGGAAGCTTCCAGTACGGCTATGCATCTGCCTTGGCCTATACCTTCTTCGCCCTTATTTTTATTGTGACTATTTTTCAGTTTCGCATGAATCGCGAACGGGATTAGGAAAGGTGCTGGATGATCATCTCAAGATCCGTCCGTAACAAAGTTTCCACCTCTGGCCTTTACGCGACGTTGATCATCATATCGATATTCATGCTCCTTCCCTTTGTCTGGATGCTAAGCACATCTATTAAGTTTCAGGAGGATGTCTTCGGCTACCCGGTCTCACTCATACCGGATAACCCAACGCTCAAAAATTACATTTTCATATTTAAGGAAACAAATCTTCTACGCGTCTTAATCAATACATTTGTTATTGCCATATCAGCTACGTTACTCAGCCTATTCTTTACATCTTTGGGCGGTTATGGTTTCGCCAAGTACAAGTTTCCGGGCAAAAAAACTCTCTTCGCGTTCCTGTTAGCAACAATGATTATTCCCGGAGCCGTAATGATGGTGCCCTCCTTTGTTATTATGCGAGAGTTTGGCTGGGTCGATACTTTCTTACCCTTGATTATTCCAGGGGCAGCCAACGCCTTTGGAATCTTCTTCTTCCGTCAATATATATCAACCATTTCAAATGAGTTAATGGATGCCGCCCGAATCGACGGTACTTCTGAATTTGGTATTTACTGGCGGATTATTGTGCCCATTATTGCTCCAGGTATGATCAGTTTGGGTCTGATTTTCTTTATGGCTTCCTGGAACAACTATTTAGGGCCGCTTATTTACCTGAAATCGCCTGAGAATCATACCATTACCTTGGCGATTAATTCCCTAGTTGGTGGTGCCGGGTTGACCTATTGGGGAGAACAGATGGCCATGTCTGTTGTTAGTCTCGTTCCATTATTGATAATTTTCCTGATTTTCCAGCGGCAGTTTTTGCAGGGCATTACGGCCGGAGCAATGAAGGGGTAAATTCCCGTCCATGCATGGTTCTATTACCACCAAATGGTAACCGCCTAATAGTTGCCAAATCTGTATGCTTCGGCGTTAGTGATAATCTAAGACGAGCTAAAATTCCATCAGGCTAAGGCGTCACCCTGCGTAATGCCGTCTGAAAACTGAATCATTCGCAAATCGATGACAGGAGCTTATTATGTTTTATTTTGGTGTCGACTACTACCCAGAACATTGGCCTGAAGAACGTTGGTCTGAAGATGCCCGATTGATGGCAGAGGCACGTGTTAACGTGGTGCGCATGGCAGAGTTCGCCTGGTCGAAGTTAGAACCCCAAGATGGTACGTTTTGTTTTGACTGGCTCGACAGGGCGATAGCGATCCTGGATGTGCATGGTATCAAGACGGTGCTAGGGACACCCACTGCTTCACCGCCGCCCTGGTTGATGGCTAAAAGTGAGGAGTTATTTCTTGTTCGGGAAGATGGTGTCCGATTGACTTATGGGCTGCGCCGAGAGTATTGCCCCAATAATCCACGATATCACCAGTACACTGAGAGAATCGTCACCAAGATGGCTGAGCATTATCGGAACCATCCCTCAGTCATGGGCTGGCAGATTGATAACGAGTTTGGAAATCGCTGCTTCTGCGATATCTGTAAAGCTGCCTTTCATGAGTGGTTGAGAGAACGCTACCGTTCTCTGGATAACCTGAACGGTAAATGGGGCACAATATTCTGGAGTCATGTTTACACCGAATGGTCACAGATTCCTGTCCCGCAAACAACCAACGACGACAACACCACTGTCTACCATAATCCGGGTTTAAATCTAGATTATTACCGTTACGTTTCAGATTCGTACGTTAGCTACCAGAAGCAGCAGATTGATGTCTTGCTAAAACTTTGTCCCGAACATTTCATTACCCACAACCTCATGGGTTTTCGTTACCCACTCCTAAATTACTTTGACCTGTCTGAAGATATAGATTTCGTATCCTGGGATAATTACGTTCGCACAATGTGGAATATGCAAGCAGACTATGATCCCAGCAGTGCAGCTCTTTCTGCCGACACCATGCGTGGCTTGAAGAATAAAAATATATGGGTGATGGAGCAACAATCTGGCGGCGGTGGTTGGAATATGGCTGCGGTCCCTCCGAAACCTGGCGAACTGCGACTCTGGACTTATCAATCCATCGGACGAGGCGCCGATGGAATTGTCTACTTCCGATGGCGAACCTGCCGCTATGGCACCGAACAGTTTTGGCAAGGAATCTTAGAACACCACGGAATCCCGGGGCGACGCTATGCGGAGACATCGCAAGCAGGTCATGAGCTTCAGAAGATCGGCGATTTGATCACTGGTTCCACGGTCAAAGCTCAAGTCGCCATCATGCAATCCTACGACTCGCGCTTCGCCTTCCAAATACAACCCAACAATCCTCAATTTGGTTACGAGAGACACTTACACGACTTCTACAAAGGATTTTTCGATCACAACATCGTAGTCGACATCATCTCAGAGAATGATCCATTGGAAAACTATAAGGTGATCGTCGTGCCGGCCATGTATGTACTACCGGAGAAAACGGCCGCCAATTTGGATGCGTTTGCCTCAGCCGGTGGCATAGTAATCTTCAGCCCTCGCACTGGAGTCAAAGATGATTACAACGCTGTCGTGAACATGAAATTACCAGGCCTTGTCGCGAAAATGTGTGGCGTTGAAGTCGAAGAGTACATCTCCATGCCTACCGACAGCGACAACGCTGTCCAGTTTGGAATACCAGAGTTGGAAGAAGAGTTCACAACTTCTATTTGGGCAGATGTGCTCGATCCGATAGAAGCCAAGGTAATTGGCCGCTTCACCGGCGACTATTACGCCGATAAACCGGCGGCGACCATCAATGTCTACGGCGACGGTAAGGTGATATATCTAGGCGCTATGGGGGACGTGGATTATTACAGCTCGATCGCACGTTGGGTATCGGGATTAGCACGTATCGATCCGTTACTAGAGACCCCAATAGGCGTTGAAGTCGCTGAGAGGTGGCAAGGGGATCAACGTTTGTTGTTTGTGCTGAACCATACCCGTCAAACCGAGAGCATCTTTCTTGAAGGACACTATGTTGACTTGTTGACTGGAGATCAGCTCATAGACGAATTCAACATCCCGCCGACAGAGGTAATGATATTAACGCCAGCCCAAGAAAACGTATAACAGGGCGGACGAACTAGCGCCTACTCAGTTTGCGCTCCGTTTCTATCGCGCCATAGCCAGATCTAATCCAGCGCCTAGCCAGGACCCGAAATTGCTCTTATACATTCAGTCAAATCATAATGGAAAACAAACCAGAAGGTCATTATACGAAAGTGGATGATCTGTTGCTCTTCTACCGCGAGGGAGGCCGCGGAGATCGTCTAATCCTTCTTCACGGCGGCGGATTGACCTCGAAGGTATGGGAGCAACACTACTCATTCCTTTCAGATAAATTCCAAATCTATTCGCCGGATTGCAGAGGACATGGACGTAAGAATAATCCACTTGGAACCTTAAGTTATAGCCAGCTGGCGGACGATTTAGCTGGCTTTGTACAAGCATTACGAATATCAAAACCGTTTATTTGTGGCTGGAGTATGGGAGCACGCAGGGCGTTGGAATTTGCAGCGCGATACCCACAAGAGCTGGGGGCGTTGGTGTGCTGTAGTGGAGGACCGCCGCTCTCAGAGAATGAGGCTCAGGAGTTAATAAAAGAGAATAATCGCGCACTACTTGATCCAGAGATCGCAGCGGGTATGATGGCCAAACATTCTCATGTCTATGGCAATACCTATTGGAGAAGCCTGGCATAACAACTACTCGGGTTGCTCAAGGATGGAACTTCGGCGGTAGATTGCAGCAGAATAATCGCTCCCACGTTAGTGATCTGCGGTGAATCTGAATAAAGACCGGGCTCCGAGGCGTATTTCAACTTATCGCGCTAGATAGTAGACAGTAAATTTGGGATGATATCGGATACAAATCACTTTTCGCCGATAAATCAAGTCGAACAGTTTTCCGACATCATCAGTGGTTTTTTCGTCGTTACAGTTCGGACCAAACTGGTGATCTACGATCGCA
>JBARZW010000461.1:0-27712 GCA_049650305.1 Promineifilaceae bacterium (SeqCode) | reverse complement strand
GTGGTGGCGGCCGGTGATGGCTATCATGGCCGTGTTTTCTCTAGTGACCACCTCGCTAGATTGGTCGGTCGCCTATGGAGGGCCCGTCGTTAACGTCATCATACTGGCTCTCGTTCTATCCGCCTCGCGCTTGGGCATCTAACGGCTACCGAACTTTTGCCCCCTCAAGTATCATTGTTACGGAGGCATGACAAACACGATGGCCAAAAGAAACAACTTGCGGCTCCAATTGGGCCGTTGGTGGGTGCCCATCCCGCGTTTCGTATGGGAGCGGATGCTGGCCAAGAATGTCCGAGAAACGCGTCGCCAGGTATCCTCGCTAGGAGCAGATTACCATCGCGTCCGAGATTTCGTCGTCGTCGAGATACCCAGGGTGGGGAGGTCGCTGCCGGCGGGTACCATTGCCGACCGATTGAACATGCCCTTGGCCGAAGTGGAGCCAATTTTAGACGAGCTTGAGCGGCGGAAAACCTTCTTGTTCCGGAACCAGGTTGGGGAGGTTGAGTGGGCCTATCCGGTGACAGCCAGGCCAACACCGCACCGGGCGACGTTTAGCAGCGGTGAAACTATCTGGGCCGCTTGAGCGATTGATGCCATAGCAACGCCCTTCGTGCAAGGGCAACTACGCCAAGAAAAACTCTCAGTCCAGATCGACACCGCCTGTCACCACTGCGACCGGTCGATCCAGATAGATATTACGAGCGATTTGAAAATTCAAGTTCTGGATGGGGGAGCGGACCCCATATTAACGCTACCGATGGTCAACGTCGATCGGCTGAAAGATCCAAGTATAATCGATGCTTTCTGAGGCAATGCTGTCTTCTTCTGGTCAGAAGAACACGCTCGGGCCAACCAACGTTCTCTGGGCGACCGTCGGATTTTGTATCTGACATTGGACCAGGCGGCCGAGATCGTCGTCTTGTCCCAATCGGCTTTGTTCGCCTTTCCCCGCTCCGGATAAATTCCTAATCGTAACAACGGAGGTTGCACATAGTTTTGTGGAACTACCGGGAACAGTTTGGCCATTGGATTGCGATCGGACGGTCAAGGGCGTCTTGGCTGATGGTGGTTCTAGGAGGGGTAGGGCGGGCACAAGACCGGCCCCAACGAACGGTGGTTTTATGTGGGGGTGTGTTGGAGGTAGAATAAGCGCGAAGTAAATATCGCGTTTACTGTTTTTGATCGCAGCTGGAGACGAGATGGACGACTGTCTTATCTGCCGCAAGCACAGGGGTGAATTACAAATTCCCGGCGGCGCGGTGTATGAGGATGATCTCATTTATGCCGGGCATTCGGCTATGCCGGAGGGTGAGGGCGAGACTTACCTGGGCATCTTCTTCGGCGAGCCCAAGCGGCATATCCCTGGTCTGGCCGAGCTAACCGAAGCTGAGGCCCAACGATCAGGCGTGCTTATCACAAGGCTGAGCAAGGCCCTAAAAGAGAGCGAGGGGGCGGAGCACATCTACCTGTTTGTCATGGGCCATCACCTGCCCCATCTACACATCTGGGTCGTTCCAAGATACCCGGGAACGCCTCGTGAATACTGGGGATTTCGTGTAGATGAATGGCCCGAGGCGCCCAAGGGGGGAGCGCGGGAGATCGAGGCGTTGTGCGATCGGGTCCGGGAGAGCCTGATCGTGGGGAGTAGTCAAGGGGTTTGACAGCCTAATTCGCCTGAAAATCCTGGTAAGAGGGAGCACAAACCATCAAAGCCGCACAATAACCGAACAGGCAGCCGTCGAAACATGATATTAATCACTAGCTAAGTGTGCTGATCTGCACTTCTCGACTACCTCTGGCGGCAAGTATAGTTCAAGAAGTGGAGAGGTTTTTGCCACCTGAGAATGTGCTGAAACAATATTATCCTTCTATCAAGGAATTTGGATGAGCGAAGGACTGCGGAACACCGAGGAAGTTCTCATCCTAACCTGCACCCCTCAGGATGTGGTCAGGGCTTTGGAGTGGCGTCCTTTTAGACAGGGAAATACGCTGGGGGAGATAGTCACGGCCCATAATCTTCGTTGCGATGGGCTCTTGCAAGAAAAAACCCCAAAGTCTTTCGTCGACTACCTGCCGGAGATTAAACCGGCGCTGACGATAGGCACCTGTCTCGCCGAAGACACTAGCGAGATTGGCCCAGATAGGTTCAACAAGGTCAAGATACTGCTGCTCGATCTCGATAGCGACCAGCACAGCCAACAGCGTTTAGGGCTCATTAGAAACCAGCTGGCCAAGCGGGATCGCATCTTTCATCTGGTACAGGTCAGCCGCTCATCGCGGTCCGTCTCATGGGGGGGCTATTTCGGTGAGAATGCGTGCATCCTGAGGAGCGATCCCGAGGTTTTTCACAAGCAATCTGATTTGGAGAAGTTCCTTCACGTTTTTCGTGAGACCTACGAAAACGGCTGGGCCGGCGTCATCCACAACCCGCTTGACGCCCCGTGCCAGGAGAAGGCCTATAGCGAACCCTACATTCATCCTAGCCGAGGTCACTTCCTCAAGCCCCATAGCGAGCAGGGGAAATCGGTCGAACGCGTTTACCGTGATTACCGGAAGGCGTTACCCAACCTACTGACCGGCATTCGCGACGTGGCCATGGCCAGGCAACTGCCAAAGGACCAGGTGGTAAACCTCGGTCGAACGGCAGCCATCCAAGAGTTGCTCCTGACCCTCATCGCCGAAAGAGCGCGGCCGTATCAAGGATGCCCTGTTTCGGTGAACCCGATTCGAATGCCCCTTTACACCATGCCCACTGCCCGGCCGCTGGAGATGAGGGAATTACAGAAGATACCTCTGATCGAACTCCGCCTTACTAAACCGTTCGGCGAATTCAACGCCGGTCAAAGAGAGGCCCTGGCAGAACTCGGATTTACCGATGGGGTGCGAGCCGCGGTTCACTTTGACCGCCCGGATGTCTGGGAGAAGATCAACCAGCAGGAGAGCGTCGTGAAGAGCGATCCGTTTACGGCCGAACTACCTGGCTGGCCTGTGAGGCCCAGAAATTGCCAAGTGGGTCTAAGCGAGATTTCTTTTGGCCTGAGTATCGAAGAGTCGTCATCAAAAGATATGGAGGTTCAATACGCACAATTTAAGAACGATGCCGGCGTGTTCGCCGAAAACGATCTATCGTAGGCAACTCGTTCGGGTTATTACAGAAAAAGCATTATGATCGCATACATTGTGATGGCACATCGTCCTTGCCAACACTATCTTGGGCGCGGAAATCGCCTTTAATGATAATCGTTTTGGAGGTAATAGAATGTCCAAAGAACCAACAATGCAACCACAATTGGATGAAATCGTGGCTAAAGAGTCACTGAATCCATTTGGCATCGCCCAGGCCCAGCTTGATGAAGCGGCTGAGTTACTGCAATTAGAGCCAGAGATGCATGCATTCCTGCGCCAGCCGATGCGTGAATTTCACTTCACCATTCCTGTGCGCATGGATAACGGCAAGACCCGTGTCTTCCAGGGATTCCGAGTCCAGTACAACGATGCCCGTGGCCCAAACAAAGGTGGTATTCGCTTCCATCCTGACGAGACCATCGACACCGTCCGCGCCTTGGCCGCCTGGATGACCTGGAAGACGGCCATCGTCGACATCCCCTTGGGCGGCGGCAAGGGTGGAGTGATCTGTGACCCGCGCATGTTGTCACCCACGGAACTAGAGCGTCTCAGTCGCGGGTACATGCGTAATATCGCCCGCTTTGTCGGCGTCACCAAAGACTCGCCCGCCCCCGATGTCTACACCAACCCCCAGATCATGGCCTGGATGATGGACGAATACCAGGTGCTGGTCGGGCATCACGAACCTGGCGTCATAACCGGCAAGCCGTTGGAGCTTGGCGGCGCGGAAGGACGCGGCGATGCGACGGCGCGCGGCGGTATTTACACGGTACGCGAGGCTGCCAAAATACTCGGCATCAAGCTGGAAGGGGCCACGGCGGCTATCCAGGGATATGGAAACGCCGGCCAATACGCCCACCAACTGGCCAATTCTATTCTTGGTCAAAAGATCATCGCCGTCAGCGATTCCCGAGGCGGCATCATTTCTGATACGCCCCTTGATTTCCATGACGTCGTGGACCATAAGAAGAACACTGGATCGGTGATCGATTATCCGGGTACGAGAAATATCAGCAACGCGGAGCTCCTCGAACTCGACGTGGATGTGCTGTACCCATCAGCCCTGGAAAATGTAATCACCGCCAAGAACGCTGCCCAGATCAAAGCCAGGATCGTAGCCGAACTGGCCAACGGACCGACGACGCCGGCGGCCGACGAAATTCTCTACAAGAAAGGCGTATACGTAATTCCCGACTTTTTGTGCAACGCCGGTGGTGTGACCGTTTCCTATTTCGAAATGGTCCAGAACTCATACCAGTACTACTGGGACGAGAGCCTGACCCACGATCGCCTGGATCAGAAGATGACCAAGGCTTTCCACACGGTACACGAGATGGCTCAAGCCAAGAAGGTCAACAACCGCGTCGCCGCCTACCTGGTGGCCGTGGAGCGAGTCGCCCAGGCGGTCCGCCTTCGGGGCTGGATTTAGATCCATACAAGATGGCACACGGCTCCATTTGAATACCTGTGCGCCTGATAGCTGAATGTTACAAAGCCTCTTACCGGTTATGCGGCCGGCAAGAGGCTTTCTTTATGGGGATGTCTCCCTTTCTCGGTCGCCACATCATGAATACCCAGGAAGATCCTAATGAACAGGACGGGGAAAGATGGGCATGGAAATTGTGGCCTTTATTAAACGAAAACGAATTGACGGAGGAGGAGTCCGGAGAACGGGAACTCTGGTAAAAACATTTACATCTTCTCTATGACGCCTTCATAACTTCTTCACAGCCCTGCTCTATGATTAGACCAAATTGATGAACATGATAAGTAATCGTGGAGGTAAAAAGTGAAGAAAACAATAATGATAGGTCTTTCGTTGCTGGCTTTGTTGATGCTGGGGTCTTCCCTGGCAATGGCCTACGACGCGCCAGAAGAAAGCATTCCGGCCGTGGATCCGCCCGCGGTTCAAGGCCCGAATTTCATCGACCAGGATGGTGATGGCGTTTGCGACCGGGCCACAGATGGGCGGGCCGGAACCGGACAGGGATTTGGCCCGAACGGTAACACAAATAGAGTATGCGGTGAAAATTTCATCGACGAAGATGGTGATGGCATCTGTGACCGGGCCACAGATGGCCGGGCCACAGATGGCCTGGCCGGAACCGGACAGAGATTTGGCCCGAACGGCAACACAAATAGAGTATGCGGTGAAAATTTCATCGACGAAGATGGTGATGGCATTTGCGACAGGGCCATAGATGGCCTTGCGGGCACCGGTCAGGGTACCGGCCCACAAGGACGTATGGGCAACGGCCAAGGACGAGGCTGGGGTCGAAACGCAGGGGGAGGCGGATTCGGAAGCTAACACTAACCGCAACTCGATAGAATTAGTATGGAGCGGGAGTGGGTTCTAATCCACTCCCGCTCTTGCATGGGGAAGCATGTCAAACTAATATCTATCGGTGTATAGAAAACAAAAGTGATTCAATAAGGCTATTCTGGCCAGGCCAGAAAAGTCAGGCCTTTCTGACCCGGCCAGAATAATAGACCGCCATATCTAGTATTAGGCCAATACCCAGGTCCAACGAGTTTTCGATGAGTAAACTGATCCTTGTCGTAGATGACGAACCCCGGTTATCCAACCTGGTACGGGGTTACCTCGAACAAGAGGGCTACCAGGTAGTTGTAGCCAATAATGGGCGCGAAGCGCTCTTCGCAGCCCGGGATCATAAGCCCGATCTCATCATTCTGGATCTCATGATGCCGGAAATGGACGGCTGGGAATTCATGCGTTTACATAGGCAGAAGCGCAATACGCCCATCATCATGCTCACGGCTCGCATCGACGATGTCGACAAAATCGCTGGCCTTGAGACGGGCGCGGATGATTACCTGACCAAGCCCTTCAGCCCTCGTGAATTGGTCGCCAGGGTCCGGGCTGTCTTGCGAAGGACCACGAGCGCGCCAGAAGTGTCCGAAATTCTCAGGGCTGGCGACCTGGTCCTGGATGTTGAATCTCGGGCGCTGACGCTAGGAGGTCGTCTGATTGATTTAACGCCGATGGAATTCGACTTGCTGGCGACGCTGATGCGCAATCCGGGCCGGGCTTACAGCCGACTGGATCTTTTGGAGCGAACCCAGGGTTACGCCTATGATGGATATGAACGTACTGTTGATGTGCATATCAAAAATCTACGCAAGAAGATCGAACCGGAACCATCAGATCCGGGATATGTTCTGACCGTATTTGGGGTTGGGTATCGCTTTAATCCGGAGATTTAGGGATCGGGGACTGGCCGAGAGGACTCGGCTTGGCCGAACGGGGTTCGGCTGGGGACTGGGGGCTAGGGATTAGGGATTAGGGATCGGAATGACAAGAAAACAAATATCGTTTAAGAAGGTCGACTCTCGGTAACTAGATGAACAAGTTGTGGTTTAAGCTCACGGTTGCATTTCTCCTTGTAGCCATCCTGGTGGTTGCCCTTATCGCCGTTATGGCTAACCGGGTTACTAGCACGGGTTTCCAGCGCTTTCTTGACGAGGACCGGGCCGGACAGGCCGCGCCACTGGTGGATGACCTGGCGGGCTACTACACCGCCAGCGGCGGCTGGACGGGCGCCGAGGCGGTTCTGCGAAGCTACCTGCCAGGCCGGGGCGCCGGAGGCGGAGGAAGCACCTTGATAGTGTTAGATGACTCCGGCCGGATCGTCGCCTCCGCGGGCGGCGGCCGGGGCCGGGCCATGCCAGAAATCGAGTTAGGGGCGGCCATCACCATCGAGGTCAACGGCCGGCAGGTGGGTGGATTGATCATCGATGAACCGGGGATGATGGGTGGACGAGCCGCCGAGCAATTCTTGGAGGGCGTCAACCAGGCCATACTCTTAACCGCCATAGTGGCCATCGTCTTGGCCTTGCTGGTAGGGGCATTCCTGGCCCGGAGCTTGACCCGGCCGCTGAGCCAGCTGACCACAGCTACCCGGGCTGTGACGGCGGGCGATCTCGACCAGCAGGTTGTCGTGAAAAGCGATGATGAAATCGGAGAGCTGGCTGCCAGCTTTAACCAGATGGCCGCGGCCCTGGCAGCTAATGAAGTCCAGCGCCAACAACTATTCGCCGACCTGGCCCACGAGTTGCGCACCCCAATCAGCGTTATCCGGGGACAGTTGGAAGGGATGCAGGATGGTATCTTTGATGTATCGCCAGAGAACCTGGGTATCGTTCACGAGGAGACGATCGTTCTCGGCAGATTGGTCGAGGAATTGCGGACCCTTTCCCTGGCGGATAGTGGGCAGTTACCCCTGGATAAGGAGCGACTTGATTTAGGGCAGCAGGCTAGGTTGGCTGCGACCGCACTAGGACCGTTGGCCGAAGCCGAGGGCATCGGCCTAGAAATGGAAAGTGCTCCCTTAATACCTCCAGTTCTGGCCGATCCGGGGAGGATCCAGCAAGTGTTTGGCAACCTGTTGTCCAACGCCTTTCGACACGCAGGGCTGGGCCAGAGGACTGGCCTTGGCCGAGAGCCTGCCGTCAAGGTGAAGGTGGAGGGATGGGGCGATGCCGTACGTGTGACGGTGGCGGACAATGGCCCGGGCATGACGGCCGAAGCTCAGCAGCACGCCTTTGATCGTTTCTGGCGGGCTGATACCGCCCGGAACCGGGATCAAGGGGGCTCCGGACTAGGGCTGGCTATCTGTAAGGGGATTATTGATGCCCATGACGGCCGCATTTGGGTGGAGAGTGCACGCGATTCCGGAGCCATCTTCATATTCGAGTTGCCAGCCGATGACTTTCCGCAAGACTCTGAGAACCATCAGAGGCAATCTGAAACCTGACCAAAAGAATGCCCGCCTGCGCAGCGGGTAGAGGTATCCTGAAAGTCGTCCTCTGCTTTCAGTTAGTAGAATTCGAAGATCCCATGAATTTTTCACCGAAAATCGATAGTTCAAGCTATAATATCTAGGAGCCGGGAGAACATCGATCACGACATATCCTCATTCCAACTAATCCCGGTGGCAAATAATACGGCCGAACTGCTAGTTGAATTCAGAGGAGGTGGGCATGTATAAGAAGATCATGGTTCCCCTGGATGGCTCGCCGCGGGCGGAAGCGATCATGTCACATGTGGAGGAACTGGCTTCCTGTTATGGGGCGACAGTCGTCTTACTCCAGATCGTCGAACCCCCTATCGCTTACACAAGTCCCTACGACGCCTATCCCGAAGTGAATATGGACCAGGCGGAACGGAGAACGGCGGACGCCGACGCGTACCTGTCCGGTTGGGCGGAAAGGTTGGCTGAAAAAGGGATCGAGACAGTCTGCCGGAACGAACACGGTCCAGTCGTCATGACCATCCTCGACGTAGCCGCGGACGAGGAAGTGGACCTGATCGCCATGGCCAGCCACGGCCGTACCGGACTATCGCGGGTATTTTACGGCAGCGTGTCGGCCGGCGTGCTGCACCGGGTTGACCGGCCGTTACTGTTGGTACGTTCCCAATAATCGCCGGACGCCGGAACTTTGCCCCGATGCCCTCGGGGACCATCGATCGGGTCCTAGGCTTATTCCCCCTGGCTGGCCTTGGCCAGGTCCCTGAGGAGCTCTAGCTGACCGGTGTGATAGGTTTCGTGCCAGTGCAGTCCGGCCAGGTGTTGGGCAACGGGCTTGACTCCCCGATTTGTCTCAGCCTCTACCATCAACTCGGCCTTTGATTTATTTCCCAGGGCGGCAGCGATGCTCTCCTGAGATCGATCTAGATCGCCCAGGAGCTTTTCCAGCGGTAGGGCTTGTTCCGAACTGGTAATTGGCGGCGACCCGGTTTTGTATCGATCACCTTCATCCTGGTTCCAAACGGGCGCTGCCCCCGCCAACTTAAGGGCGGTGTGCCGGCCGGCCAGGATGTGACCTAACACCCAATTGAGGCAATTACCAGCATAAGGAGGTTGCACCAGGCTGTCGGCGTTCGTTAAACCCTCGGTTATGTTTTTAATCAACCAATGGTTGGTGGCGTAGGATTGGGTAAGGGATTCAGCATCAGGTAAATTCATTTGGAAGTCCTTTTAAACACGAGAACCATGGAGAACGGGCGGGCATGCCGAGCAGAGCTCGGCGGCCCACCGTAGTGGGCTTAGGCTTGCCCCTACGAAGGTTGGGTTACCGATAAATTATCAAGTAAACCGATTCCTATTATAAACAAAGACGGCGGATGGTCGCGTATTTTGCCATCTTTCGACAGCGGGCGATGACAATTGACACAACAAAATGGGCTAGACGGACGGTGGTTGGATCGGTCCTACCCGTTCGGCGTCAATGAGAATCTACAATAATAAGGATAATAGAACAACTGTTCTAAGTCAAGCCAAGATGGTACTCTTGATGACTTCTGTCGGAGGCAAATGATGTCGTTCATCACTCCCGGTTGGCTTACTATGGTGCTATATTTATCATATCGGTGGAAATAGTAACTCATTCAAGGGAGACGAGTCGATGTACGATCTGATTATCGTCGGCGGTGGCCCAGCAGGGCTGACGGCGGCCATTTATGCCCTACGCAAGAGGCTGAATGTTTTCTTGGTCAGCCAGGATCTTGGAGGAAAAACCAACTACCGTATGGAGCTTCCCGATGTCGAATCGCACCAGGTCATCCGTGGCGTCGAGATCGTAGAGAAATTTTGGCGAGAGCTCGATTACCTTGAATTCGCCCGCCGCCTGGAGCCGGTGTCGACCATCGAGAAGGAAGAGGACGTCTTTACAGTCACTACGGCGAGTGGAGAGCGCCTGGAGGCCAGTAGCGTCATTCTTGCTACCGGCTCGCGAGTGAGGCAGTTGGGTGTACCAGGGGAGAAGGCTTTTGTTGGCCGGGGACTGAGTTATTCGGCTATCAGTTACGCCCCGCTTTTCCTGGGCCGGCGAACGGCCGTGATCGGCGACGGTCCCTTAGCTCTGCGCGCCGTGACTGAGCTAGCCCTGGTCTCGGATAAGGTACACATGGTGACTCTCTCGCAAGATGTTATGGGTTCCCCCATAATTCAACGACTGGCAAGCAACGCCAAGGTTGTGGTCTGGGAAGGGTACGACATCAAGGAGATCCAGGGAACCGGGTATGCCGAACGTATCATCGTCCGGACGCCGGAAGGGGAGACGGCCGAGATCGTGGTCGATGGTATCTTCATCGAGCTGGGCTTGATACCCAATTCAGATCCGGTTAAAGATCTTGCTAGGCTGGACGATCAAGGTCGGGTGGTCGTCGACAATCTCAATCGCACCAATTGTCCCGGCTTATTCGCGGCCGGTGATGTTACCGATGCCTATGCGGAGCAGGTGCTAATCGCCGTTGGCGAGGGGGCAAAGGCAGCCCTGAGCGCCTACGAATACCTGCTGCCGACCTTATAAGGGGTCCATGAGGAAAGGGCAAGGTTAAGGATAACCAGACAACCCTTCTATCTGCTAAAGAAATTGCCATCGTGGACACTGGACGACCGTTAAGTTAGAGACAAGGCAAGGTTGTACAAGTAGCCGGTCGCGTTTCTACGGGAAGGTCCGTTTTGTTCGCCGGGCATCAAAGCGCCAGATGCCGGCTTCTCTGGCGTCGTCGTATGCCTGCTGCATCTCCTCGTTGGAGACAGGGCGGTTGATCTCCCCGTAAACCTGGTCCAGAACCCGGTGCGCAGGGTGATACTGGGCCATCATGTTTACGAAGGTGTCAGGGGAAAGCTCTTCGGCCAGGAAGCGCATGATCTCCGCTGTGCCGGCAACGTTACCAGGCATCACCAGGTGGCGCACGAGCACGCCCCTTCTGGCCAGGCCGTTCTCGTCCGTTTTCAATACACCTACCTGGCGGTGCATTTCCCGCAACGCCTGGCGGGCTGCCTGGGGATAATCCTTGGCCTTTAAGTAGCGCAATGAAAGACGCGGGTCCCAAATTTTGAAGTCGGGCATGTAGATATCCACGATGCCGTCCAGTAGCTGTAGGCTGTGGTGCGAATCGTAGGCGGAGGTGTTGTAAACGATCGGCAAGCGCAAGCCACCCTCAATGGCCAGCGCCAACGCTTCTAGCACCTGGGGGACGACGTGTTCGGGAGTGACGAAATTGATGTTGTGACACCCGACCTTCTGCAATTCAAGCATTATCTGGGCCAGAGAATCGGGGGGCATCTCAGCTCCAGCACGAGTCTGGCTGATGTCGTAGTTCTGGCAGAAGACGCAGCGCAGGTTACACATGGAGAAAAATATAGTTCCGCTACCCCGGGTTCCGCGTAGACTGTCTTCTTCACCGAAGTGGGGAAAATAACTGCTCACCGCGGCGTAACGGCCGGTTTTGCAGACGGCCGTCTCGTCTGAAAGGCGATCAATGGCGCAGTCTCGGGGGCAGATGTGGCAATCAGCCAGTCCGGCAACGGCCGCTTCTACCCTTTCCTGGAGCTCCCCGGTATGATAAAGGGCCATATAGGCGGGTTCGAAGTTATGGCCGGAGTAAAAGAAGTTGTCGCTTGCTTTTGTTGTAGACATCACTTCCAACGAAGCCCCGTTTACGTCATATAACCTGGATTATGTGATCAAGCTGCCTTATTCCGCCTGGGTCTCTCGGGATTATAGCATAGGCGCCGGCCACAATTTCCCGGCACGATGTCCCGGTTCTCAATGTGGCGTCCTGTTACCTACCACGAGTGACGAGTATCACTATGACGGGAGCCGGAAGTGAGGTCTGGCCTCGATTTCGTGGATGCACATCTATCGTGCGATCCAGCTGAATCGCCAACCAAAGTGTTGCGCTATCCGGTTAGGTTGAGTTTCCAGTGTCAAAACTCATGAACCAATTGCAACGCACTTTGGAGGTGCATCTCAATATCAATTTCATCTTTACTATGTGTCTATTATTTCAGGCTGGTTCCACCTCGCCAGCATCAGGAAAATCCCGGTTGCACGACCGTGGGGGAAAGTGTGCTAGTACCAGAGAGTTACTCCTGCCTAGCTGGGCGTTTCACTTATGACATTCTTCATTCTTTTTCGCTGCTGTTTGTCACTACGGAACAGCCCCAAACTCTGCGATACTGAGTATGGCTAATTGGCCAGCCTTATTTTTGATATTCTTATCCTAACTGGAGGAAATTTATGGCTCGAGGTCGCATTGTAATCGACGTGGAGCGGTGCAAGGGGTGTGAGCTATGCAGAGATGCTTGCCCTAAAGATGTCCTTGAGATGGCAGACGAACTAAATAGCAAAGGTTACCGTCCCGTCATTCTGCTTGATCCTGAACATGATTGCACGGGCTGCGCCCTCTGTTCAGTGGTTTGCCCTGATGCATGTATAATTGTCTACCGGGATGTACCCCGGAGAAGCGGGGAGGCGAGCGGCCATGCCCAAGCAGTTGCTTAAAGGAAATGTTGCTATCGCAGAAGCGGCCATCAGGGCCGGTTGTGAGGCCTATTTTGGCTATCCAATCACCCCCCAGACCGAATTGTTGGAGCATATGTCCGAGCGGATGATCGAACTTGGCCGCGTCTTCTTACAAGCTGAGAGCGAGGTTGCCGCTATCAACATGGTTTATGGCGCGGCGACAGCCGGTGCTCGCACGATGACTTCCTCCAGCAGTCCCGGGGTCAGCCTGATGCAAGAGGGCTTCAGCTACATCGCTGGGTCGCAGGTTCCGGTCGTCATCGTCGACGTTATGCGCGGCGGTCCGGGACTTGGTAACATCCAGCCCAGCCAGGGCGATTATCACCAGGTGACCAAGTCGACCGGTCACGGCGATTACAATGCTATCGTTCTAGCCCCGTCAACCATTCAAGAGGCTATAGACCTGACGGTTCTGGCCTTTGACTTGGCGGAGAAATACCGGACGCTGGTAATTGTCCTTGCCGACGGCGCTATCGGCCAGATGATGGAACCGGCCGAATTGCCTCCCATGAGATCTATGAACCGAGAGCGGCCTGACTGGTCACTGACTGGGGCAAAGGACCGGGAGGTTAACATCATCAGCTCGATATATCTCGGCTCCGATAAACTGGAAGCGTTCAACAAAGAGCTTCAGAAGAAGCTGGCTATAATTCGAAAGGAGGAAATTCGCTACGAGGAGCACTTTCTCGAGGATGCGGAAGTGGTGGTGCTGGCCTTTGGCACGGCGGCGCGTGTCGCTCAAACGGCGGTGCTGCGTCTAAGGGAAGAAGGTTTGCCGGTGGGTCTCTTCCGACCGATAACGGTGTGGCCTTTCCCGGAAAAACAGGTGGCCCAACTGGCCACAAAAGCGAAGTCGTTGCTTGTGGTCGAAATGAACGCCGGGCAGATGCTCTACGACATCCGCGCCTCAATCGATACGAAGATCCCTATCAGTTTCCTGGGTCGTATGGGCGGAGCAATCCCCATGCCCGGTGAGGTTGAAGAACGCATCCGCACCATGCTAGTCAATAAAGTAGAGCCCGAGATTTCTCTCTGGCAGGAGAGTGGTAATGGACACCCTAGTCGCTGAACACGAGAAGCTAGTTTATGAACGACCGCAGGCGTTGGCGGACGTACACACGCACTACTGCCCTGGTTGCACACACGGCACAGCTCACCGGCTCGTTGCCGAGGTTATTGACGAGATGGGCCTGCGCGAAAGGACGATACTTGTCGCTTCGGTCGGCTGTTCGGTGTTTTCTTACAATTACTTCAATGTTGACGCCTGCGAGGCCGCCCACGGCCGGGCCCCGGCTATGGCCACCGGCATCAAGCGCGTCAACCCAGATAACTTCGTCCTCACATACCAGGGGGACGGCGATCTGGCCTCAATCGGAGCAGCCGAGATCATACATGTGGCCGGCAGGGGCGAGAACATCACAACTATCTTTATCAATAATGCCATCTTCGGCATGACTGGCGGGCAGATGGCCCCGACTAGCTTGTTGGGCCAGAAAACCACGTCCTCTCCTTTTGGTAGGGACGCCAAGCTCGCGGGTTATCCCATGCACATGGCTGAGTTATTGGCGGTACTGCCGGGAACGGTCTACAGTGTTCGCCGGAGTCTGCACGATGCCCGGCATATTAACCAGGCCAAGAAGGCCATTCGCATCGCCTTCGAGGCACAAGTTCAAGGGTTGGGTTTTAGCCTGGTCGAGCTGCTCTCATCTTGTCCAACCAACTGGGGCATGACGCCGTCCGAGGCGTTAGAGTGGGTCAAGGACGATATGGTGCCGGTTTATCCTCTAGGTGATTTCAAAGTAGCGAACGAGTTGGAGGACTTCTTTAAGCGAAGTAAATAGGAGGTGGGACTGGTCAAAAGGCCTTCAGCCATTAAAACAGGAGCAACAAAATGACAACTCCTTGGGAGCAAAGATATGCCCAGCGTACGCAACGGATGGGAAGTTCGGCCATTCGTGAGTTGCTGAAGTTAACAGAACTGCCAAATATTATTTCGTTCGCCGGTGGACTACCTGCCCCGGAGCTTTTTCCGGTAGATGAATTCAAAATCGCGGCCGATAAGGTCCTTACTAAACACGGTAATAAAGCACTCCAATACAGCACAACTGAGGGATACAGACCGTTACGCGAGTTTATCGTCCAGAAGATCTGCCGCTATGGTATCGAGGCGGACCCAGAAAATGTGCTCATCACTAGTGGATCGCAGCAGGCGCTGGATATGATTGGAAAGATTCTGATCAATCCTGGAGACAGGCTCCTCACCGAGCAGCCGACATATCTCGGGGCACTCCAGGCCTGGCGTTCATACCAGGCGGAATTTATCTCAGTTCCTATAGACGAGGAAGGCCTGCAGACAGATCTGCTAGAAGAGGCGCTCTGTAGCGGTCCCAAATTCATGTACATTCTGCCCAATTTTCAGAATCCTGGAGGTGTTACGCTAAGTGACCACCGCCGCCGAGATCTGATCCAGATGGCCGACAGATATGGAACGCCCATCATTGAGGATGATCCTTACGGAGAATTGCGGTATGAGGGCAATCACCTCACGCCACTGGTAGTCCTGGATGCTAACAGGCTCAGTCTTGATCCGAAGACGAATGGAAGTGGCTTTTTCCGTGGGAATGTCATCTACATGAGCACATTCTCAAAGACGCTTGCGCCTGGATTGCGAATGGGTTGGATCGTCGCCCCGGTCAGTGTTATCCAGCGGTGTGTGATGGCCAAACAGGGCATGGATCTGCATTCCAGCACATTCATCCAGATGGTCTCTTACGAAGTGGCTAAGGACGGATTTCTTGAGGACCACGTACGAGAGATCCGCGACGTTTACCGGCACCGCCGGGATGTGATGTTAAACAGCATGGACCGCTATTTCCCACCCGCCGTCCGCTGGACCAGACCCCAGGGTGGGTTGTTCCTCTGGGCGGTGCTACCCGATCATATCGACGCCGCAGCTGTCTTAGAGAGGGCGGTCGAAAATAAGGTGGCCTTTGTTCCCGGCACGGCTTTTTACCCCGATGGCGGCGGTCACAATACCATGCGACTCAACTTCTCCAACGCGCGACCCGATCAAATAGAGATTGGCATTGAGCGTCTCGGAGAAGTACTGACGGAAATATTTGAAGAAGAGTCTAATCTCGAGCCCATGTTGGTGTAGCTTAAGGCTGAGTGCCTGGAGGTCAAACAAAGCCCGGAGGGCGTCTTGAGAACTCCATATGCCTCTCAAGATTTTTCGAACCAGATGAACCTTCTTCCTTTCTGGGAAAAGATAAGGAAATGTAACTCATGGAAACATCGATCATAATCGCTGGGTTTGGTGGGCAAGGTGTCCTATTTGCAGGACAGCTCCTGGCTTATGCGGGGATGGATGCAGGGAAGCATGTCACCTGGATTCCGTCATACGGACCGGAAATGCGTGGTGGTACGGCCGGCTGTACGGTTATCATCAGCGAAGATCCCATTGGCTCGCCGCTGGTGGCCCAGCCAGACGTAGCCCTTGTTCTAAACAAACCCTCGTATGATAAGTACGAACCCCTCGTAAAAAGCGGCGGGTTATTGGTTGTCAATTGCTCGATTGTGTCCGGTGAGAGCGAGCGGACAGATATTGAGATAATTTATGTCGCCGCTAATGACATCGCCGAGGAGTTTGGCACGGCTAAGATGCTTAACGCCGCGGTATTGGGTGCTATGTTGGCTCGAAGGCCGGTGTTGCATCTGGAAGAGGTGGAACAATCCCTCGTCGATCACCTACCAGCCAGGAAAGCACATATGATTGACGCGAATCGCAGTGTGCTACATCGCGGTTATGAGGTAGGAATTCCTGTCGCCACTTAGCAGTCATTGGCTAATTTCATATGCCCCAATCACAGACGGAGTAGGTTGGTACTTTCAGGCAGACAGCGTCTTGAAAGACGTCTTGTGGCCGGTAAATCTCCTCTCTCACCACCTACTCGATTAGATGACTATCTGCTAGCCCATGTATGAGAAGATCCTGGTTCCCCTGGATGGTTCACAATTAGCGGAGCTCGCATTGCGGCCTGCCCTAAGCATCGCCCGCAGGGCTGGCGGTGAGATTACCCTCTTGAGCGTTCCCGTACACCGGCACGTGGACTTAACCGGCACCGCCGGATATGGTCTGCCGGTGCACGAACAATCGGTCGATCGTAGACTAGAGCGAGAGGAGGAATACCTTGCCGGTGTGCGGGCAGATAACGACGAGGCACGGGTCAACATCAGCATAAAGGTGATAGAGGGAGACGTGGCGGGGATCATAGTAGATACAGCCACCGTCCAGGGTGTCGACCTTATCGTGATGACAACGCATGGTTACTCGGGGTTTACCAGATGGATGTTGGGCAGCGTTGCCGAACGCGTACTCCGAGGCGCTCCCTGCCCGGTTCTAGTTCTTCGACGAGCCGAAAACCTAAAGAAGGCGATGATAACGCTCGATGGCTCGCGGCTTGCCGAACAGGCCTTGAGACCAGGGCTAGAGATCGCCCAACTTCTTGGATGCGAGACCACTCTTCTTCGTGTAGACCAACAAGATAAGCTGAGTTCGGTCGAGATGGGCTTTCTTGAAGTGGCGAGTAGTGAACTATGCCAGGAAATAGCACAGGACGATGCCGATCGCGTAACGTACTACTTAGACTGCGTGGCGGAAAAGCTAAAAACGCAGAAGCACCCCATCCAGACGGCCGTGGTGAAGGGTAAGCCCGCGGAGTGCATCTTGGAGTTCATAGAGGGGCAACAGATCGATCTAGTATCGATAGCTACCCACGGATATAGTGGTCTTAAGCGTTGGGCATATGGCAGCGTAACAGAGAAAATTTTACGAAAAGCCGACTGTGCCATGCTCGTCATACGTCCACCAAAAGAGGTGCTTCATTGAGTGGGCTGAAGGTAATCATCAGAGGCGAAAATACAGAGGCATAGACCCCCCTGTTTCGTCATGGCTCTCTCAGGCTTGGAATCTAGCAGGCCTAATAGCCTGTAGCAAAGCCACCCTTTCCAGTACCGGTACACGGCTGAAGAGTAGGTTTCGAGAGAAAGTCCGTATTCAGTGATAATAAACCACACTCTCCAGGTGGTCTAGGACGGGTTTTTAGACATTTGTGAGCACATGTCAGAAAATAGTAAAGAACGGATTCAGGTTGAACCAACTGATGCCCGGTTGCCGGCACCAGATGGTCCATACAGTAATGACTGATTCGTAAAGATGGTGTAGATGAACAATAGAAAGATTTATCGGATGGTTAGAACCTTATGCCCTCGTGACCTTATGAGGAGCGATCTTTGATCTTAGTTACAGGGGCAACTGGTTACATAGGCGGACGGTTGGTTCCGCGCTTACTGAACGCAGGATATTCAGTTAGGGTGCTCGTGCGAGATCCGGCTCGCCTCGAAGGGCGTCCGTGGCGTGAACGCGTCGAGGTTTTTGAAGGCAATGTGCGAGATCTAGCGTCGATGCGACCGGCGTTGGAGGGCGTAACGGCCGCTTTTTACCTCGTAAGAAGCCAGATCGATGACGGAAATGCGAGGCAGGGCGACTCGGCCGGCGCCCGTAATTTCGGCCAGGCGGCGCGGGAAGCCGGCGTCGGAAGGATAATCTATCTTGGAGCCTTGGGAGATCCAGAAAAAAAATATGCCGATTTGGTGCGTTCCCAACAGATCGACGGGGACGTCCTCCGTGAAAGTGGTGTGCCGGTAACTGAATTCCGGGCCTCTTTGATCGTTGGATCGGGTAGCCTGGCCTTTGAGATGATCCGCTATCTGACAGAACGTGTGCCGATCATGGTCTGTCCGAACTGGGTAAAGACTCGGGTGCAGCCCATCGCCATCCGCAGCGTCCTTGATTACCTTGAGCAGTCCCTCGTGACCCCCGATAGCGACGACCAGATTTTGCAGATCGGTGGATCTGAGGTGCTAACGTACCGCAACATGCTGAGACGATACGCCAGGGTCCGTGATCTCCGCAGACTGCTCATCACCCTACCGGTCCTCACGCCGCGCCTATCTTCCTACTGGGTGCACATGATTACACCTGTACCGGCACACATCGCCCGGCCTTTGATCGATGGGTTTCGCTATGAAGCCATCGTCGACAACGACATGGCCAGGCGGATTTTCCCCAATATTCGCCTCCTGAATTACGAGCTTTCCGTCCGCCTGGCGTTGGCCCACCTGGAGGCAGAAGACGTAGAGACGACCTGGAATGACGCCCTGGGTACAAGCCAGGGTGACATCAAGCCGGTCGTTTTGACCTCCCATGAAGGCATGTTAGCTGAGCAACGCCAAAGAATTGTGGATGCTCCGCCGTCTGATGTCTTCGACACGTTTTCCCGTCTGGGTGGCGATCGCGGCTGGGCCTATATGAATTGGACCTGGCGCTCTAGAGGGGCCATGGATCGCTTGATTGGCGGCGTGGGGATGAGGCGCGGGCGGCGGGATCCCGACACCCTTCGAGTGGGCGACGCCCTCGATTTCTGGCGTGTTGAAGCCGTCGAACCTGATCATTTGATACGGTTACGAGCCGAAATGAAGGTGCCCGGGGATGCCTGGCTCCAATTTGAGGCGACGCCGCTCGACGATTCGAAAACTCGCCTCACGCAAACGGCCTATTTTGCCTCCAAGGGCCTGGCAGGTTTGATCTACTGGTACGTTTTATACCCCATCCACGGTGTAATCTTTTCCGGAATGATACGGGAGCTATCCGAAGAGGCGGAAGAGAAGGCTGGTCGTCAATCTGCCGCCAGCGTGTAGGTCTTAGCCGGAAATCCGGGGGCCTATTGCCAAAAGAGACGCTTACACCCGGAAGATTCGCTAATCGCTATCAGGCGTTCGAACCTCTCCGTTCACAGGAACCCAGTTCGGCGGAAGCCCATTGCCAATTGGGACGATGGAGATCGCCAGGGACCAACCAAGCTTAACCAGGTAAAGGGGATTTAGAGTGCGCATGAATATATCTCTATAGGGTGCGCTACCGGTGAACATATCTCAGATGATCATACTCATCCGCCTATTCTGGCCTTTTCTCTCCTGCTCTTCGGCGGTCATACGAAGCACGGCTTTTCGAGCGAATCGCCGGTGCTGGATCTGATGGGTCACGGCGAATATAAACCGCCCGATAGAATTGTCCTTGTCCAGGGTACTGCAGGCCGGCATGTAGTGTTTCTCAAAGTCCTCTGCGCCAATGCCGTGAAAGATAGCCGTGGAGGCGGCTGCCTTGGCCGTCCGGTATGCCCCGCCGATGCCATCTTTGTAAAGTCGAGTTACACCGCTGTCTCCGATGATAACTAGCCTATCGCCATAGGGATGGACGGCGGCTCCGATGTTCATCCTGGGTAGACATTGGCATGCGAAATGGGTTAACTGCCAATCGGAAGGCATGACTTGTTTCACCTCGGGAGCATCGAGAAAGGTCTCGAAAAGATCTTTATCGATATCCTCTCCAAGCATGCATATGGTTACGTAATCCCCCTTGGGGATCATCGCCGCGAACTCCAGGCCCGGCATGTCCAACAAGAAGACGTGCATGGAGTTACCCAAGTATTTCTGAATCATCTCCTCGCCCAGTTTGTATTCGCGGATGATTGTTTGTGTAACCTTCGGAGGTTGGTAATCTAGCTCCATGTCTTTGAAAAGTCTCTGAGCGGCTGAATTCACACCGGTGGCTACAACCAAGAGATCATAAACCTTCGGCGTTCCACCCCGCGTATTGACCGTGGGCTGGCCCGACTGCCAATCGAGCTCAGTCACGCGCGCGTTGATGATATTGGCTCCCTTTTCGATGGTAAGATTTTGCAGGAAACCATCGAAGCTCTGCCATTTATTACCGGTATCGCCCTTGGGTCCGGCACCCCTGTGAACGGCGCCAATGCGCATTTCTTGAATCGGGGTTTCGATGCGGACGCTACCGATATCCATATGCATAACATAGGAGCTTATCCCGCGCTGGACGACATCAGGCGGTAGGTTAATTCCTTTCGTGGCCAGTAACTGGACCAGTGATTCGGAAATAATGCCCCCGCAATGATTGCATCCACCCGGTCCAGCCTTGCTGAAATTCCTCGGTTCGTAGACGTCTACTTCTATTTCGATTCCCAACAACTCGGCCATGTCGAGCAGGAAATAGGTAAAATAGGAACCGGCGGGCCCTCCGCCAATGACTGCCACCCGCGAGCCGTCATCCAGTTCTAGCTTGTTTTCATCTTCCTCGAGAGAGGGAGCCAATTTCTGAATCAAAAATGCATCATTTGTCATGGAAAATGCTCCTGCATGGTCGACCTGGTTAAGGAGTGAAAATTGTATGAACTACTCAATCTCTGTATGGGGAATGCGCTAGCGAGTCGACACCAGTCAATTGTTGATTCTGTTGCAAGTGAGGCCTGTCTGTTGTTCTGGTCACCTTCATCCAGGCGCACGCGAGGTAGTTGGTGTATTTTTTCATCTTTTCCTGATGCGGCAAGGATCGACAGACCTAAGCAGATTGAAAGGGACCATAACAAATGAGGTTTGCCAAAGACAAGTGACTACTGTCAGCGAATTCCGCGCCGATGATCACTAAAGATACCAGGTAGGCTATAAGTTTCCCTACAGGAACATAGGATTACCCCATAACTGCCGATTGCTGATCCAGTCTGTAATTCCGCCGGTCGTGGCAATACTCTGTCATTGTGAAATCGATTAAGGTACCATCCGGATCACAGGAATTTATTCAAATTTCAAGAATGGGGGAGGCCAATGTCGTTCAGTCTCTCGGTCTTGCTTGAAACGATGGTTACACAGATTATCACCGTCGACCAGGGTCAATGTTCGGGATAGTCCCAATCCCTCGACCTCGCTTACAGCGTAGTCAAGAAAACAGTAATAGGGTAGGAATTCCTCTCCACCATGGGCTCGGTAGAACTTCTGTGTACCGCACTCGGTGAAATCGTAGCCGTAGTCAAAGGCGACGGCGTCGCCTTCGACAAAGTAGTAGACCCAATCTGCGGAGTGTTGACGTTGTTGGGATCTATCGGCGCGCTTCTGTCGCTTGGCCTTGAGCTGTTCTGGGGTTAGCCATTTAGAGGAAGGCATCGGTCGCCTTGGTTCGAACCTTTTCATAAGGATAGCGTCGTAGAGGATCTTACCCGCCTCGGCCGCCGTCTTACCGTGTGCCTTAAGTGCCTGATAAAGGGCCAAACACTGGGCCGACCAGATCAAGGACCTGGTGAGGTGATTTTCGTCGCCGCCGATGTAGGGTAGTTCGGGGATAAGAGTCTCGAACGCCCAGCGAGCATCCATAACCAAAGTAGAGGCTATATCAGAACCGTGTAGATCTATCAGCACCTTATCCCAAAAACGAGCATCCTTGTCAAATTTCTCCAGGAGAATAGGCGTTCGAGATATGTAATATGTGCTGTTTGCTTGAATACTCACAAAGACACCCTGTCTAAGTGCCTGTTTAGTCCTGCTCAATTATGCCATCGGCCGCCGGTTCGTTTCATCCCTGGACTAAGAAGTACAAAAAGAACCACACACATAATATACCTCTGCCTGGGACTTACTATAAATCTACTGCCTGGTGCGAAGTATTTAACCTCTATGCAATCCACCGCCCTTGGGTGAGAAGAGAGGAGCCGGGCGCACTAACCGCGTCTTGCCCAATTGTCGCCGTGGTGGATAGGGATGAGCGCCCCTCGTTTGGACGGCGCCGGATTTGACTAAGTGATTGGGGATACTCTAGACTTAACGCCGGTTGGGCACCGCACCTTGCACACCAGGAACAAAACAAGCGGCCGCGTATAGTAGCGCTGAACCTCTCGTGGCAGGCCACTATCCGTCAGGAGTAAACCAAGTATATTTCCGCCGGTCTAATAGGCGCGATTCACACCGCTCTCCGCGGTCATGGAGGTATTTGAATGATAAAGACGATCAGGAAACGACCGATAGTTGATCGGTTAACGTCGACGGCCATGCGCATCGCCGCTGACCCGGAAGACAGTGACGAACTCCGCCTGCAGAAAACACTGATGGTCAGCGGATCCACGATGATCGTCATAGCCGGTTTTCTATGGTCGCTAATATACTTCTCCTTCGAGGAATATGTGGCCGGCTTAATCCCATTTACCTACTGCGTAATCTCCTCCTTGAGTATTATTTTCTACAGCTTGACTCGTCGTTATCAATTATTTCGTTTCAGCCAACTCTTGCTCATCCTATTATTGCCATTCCTGCTCATGATCGCCCTCGGTGGCTTCGTGAACTCGAGCGCCGTTATCTTGTGGGCCCTTCTTTGCCCTCTTGGCGCGCTACTCTTTTCTGAACCCCGTCGTGGGCCATGGTGGTTTCTTGCTTATGCCTTCCTGGTCGTCCTCAGTGGTTTTCTGCAACCATACGTACGGGCGTCAAACAACCTCTCTCCTACGCTTATTACTCTATTTTTCGTGATGAACATCGTGGCTATATCGGCTATTGCTTTTATTTTGCTCTATTATTTTGTTTTCCAGAAAAACACCTTTATAAGATTACTGGCTATCGAGCAGGATAAGTCAGAGCGCTTGCTGTTAAACATCCTGCCCAAGGAAGTTGCCGAGATCCTCAAAGTCGAAAATCGTGTGGTTGCCGACCACTATGAGAACGCGAGCATCCTGTTCGCCGACCTGGTTGGTTTCACGCCCTTAACGGCCGAGATGGAGCCGGAAAAGATGGTGGAGCTACTCAACGAGATCTATTCTTGTTTCGACGATCTGGTGGAGAAGTACGATCTGGAGAAAATCCGGACTATTGGGGACAACTACATGGTGGTATCCGGTGTGCCGCGTCCCAGACAGGACCACGCCGAGGCTATCTCAGGCATGGCCCTTGATATGAGGGCATTCCTGAGAGAATTCACCTTTGGGGAAGGAGAGCGGATACATTTTCGCATAGGCATCAATTCGGGTTCGCTAGTCGCCGGCGTCGTCGGGCGCAGAAAATTTCAATATGACGTCTGGGGCGACGCGGTAAATGTGGCCAGTCGCATGGAATCACAAGGAGTCTCCGATCAGGTTCAAATCACGGCCGCTACTCGCGAACTCATCAAGGACAAGTTCCGTCTTGAACGCAGAGGCACCGTCGAGATCAAAGGCAAAGGGGAGATGGAAACCTGGTTCCTGGTGGGGAACGAATTGGCAAGAGAGTAGATGTCCCTCAAGAAAATGAAGAACTTCGTCTTGCTGCCCCGAACACCATGGATAATACCTTATCAAGGGAGTCGGAGCATTTTGGGGGCCCTATAGGCCTAAATAGAAACCGTTGCCCTTATGCAAGCCGGCCGCGTATATCCAGGGCGAAGGCGCCCTTCCCTTCGGGGAGCACATAAAGCGGGTTGATTTCCAGTTCCTCGATCTGGGGAAAGTCGCAGGCGATTTGGGCCACCCGGCGCATGGCGGCGATGACCGCCCCTCGATCTGACGGCGGGAGTCCGCGCCATCCTTTCAGGCGAATGCCGGCCCGTGTGCTGTCCAGCATCCGCTCGGCTCGGGCATGGCTGAGCGGGGCGATGCCCGTAACCACATCACGCAGCAATTCCACTTCCACACCCCCGCTTCCGACCAAGGCCAGGGGACCGAATTGGGGATCGCGCCGCACGCCGACGATGAGCTCCAGACCTCCGGCTAGCATCTTCTGCACCAGCACGCCCTCAATGGAGGCAGCCGGGTCAGATATCTTTGCATCCGAAATTATATGGTCAAAGGCAGATCTAACGGACGCGGCATCAACCAGGTTCAGGCGGACGCCCCCGATATCTGATTTATGACTGATATCGGTTGAATCGAGTTTCAAAGCTACTGGATAACCTATCTCTTCCGCTATTACCACGGCTTGCTCGGCGCCGGCCGCAGGCCGGGTAGGGGGTAGGATGATCCCGTAGGCAGCCAGCGCTTCCGAGAAGTCATCCCGGTCGAGGGCGGATCGCGCTTTCTGACGGTCTACATTCTCGAGAGCCGCCGGCGGCTCGTGGGGGGCTTCAAGCCACTTCCGGCGGGCGAGCATGGCCGCCATGGCTGACGCAGCCCGTTCGGGAAAGGAGAAGTTGGGCACTCGCCTCCGGTGTAAAATGGCCAGCGCCTGGTCTACCGAGGCTAGGCCCATGATCGAAGCCATGACCGGCTTGTGATGCACGGCGGACACCTCGGCAACCACCTCGGCCAGACTGGCTGGCAAGAACCAATCCTGAGGCGCTTGGATGATCAATGCCAGGTCAACCGTGGGATCGGACAACAGCGCGTCCAAGGCCACGGCGTAGGTGCCTGGTCCGGATCCAGCCAGGATGTCCACCGGGTTCTCGACGCTGCCCGCGGCCGGCAGACGCGTTCGTAGATAGGCTCGGGTCTCTTCCGTGATCTGGGCGAGTTTGAGGCCGGCAGCCTCCAGGGCATCCACGGCCAGGATCGCCGGTCCCCCGGCATTTGTCAGAACGGCTACTCGATTCCCTTCCGGCAACGGCTGCCAGGCCAGCGCCCTGGCCCAGTCGAACAGTTCCTCCATGGTGTCGGCCCGAAGGACACCGCTGTGTTGGAATGCGGCATCATAGGCCTCGGCCCTCCCGGCCAGCGCCCCAGTATGGGAGGCCACGGCTTTGGCCCCGCTCTCGCCATAGCCCCCTTTGACGACCACGACAGGCTTGCGCCTGGCAGCCATCTCGGCCGCTTCCATGAAAGCCTGTCCATCGGACACTCCTTCGATATAGGAGGTGATAACCCGCGTCTGTGGATCGGCGGCCATGGAGGTAAGCATCTCGGATTCGTTAACATCCACCTGGTTTCCCAAGCTGACGATCCGGGAGAAGCCAACACCGGCTCCCCTGGCCCAGTCGATGACCACCGCGCACATCGCGCCCGACTGGGAGACGAAGCCGATACCACCGGCCTGGGGCATGCCGACGACGAAAGTGGTGTTGATCGGCGTATGGGTGTCGATGGTGCCGATGCAGTTTGGGCCGATTAGCCGCATCTCGTACTCCTCCGCGACGGCTACCAAGGCCTCTTCACGGGCCCGTCCTTCCTCTCCTGTTTCGCCAAATCCGCCGCTGACGATAATGGCATGGTGGATGCCGTGGCGGCCGCATTGTTCAAGAACGTTGACGACGTAGGCGGCCGGTACGACGATCACGGCCAGATCGACCGTGGGTGGAAGGTCGTCAATGGAGGGAATGACGGTCTGGCCTAAAATCTCGCCTCCCCTGGGATTGACCGGGTAGATGGGACCCCTGTAATGGTAATCGATCAAGTTGCGGACGACGCCGTGCCCTAATTTGTGGGGATCGGTGGAGGCGCCGATCACGGCGACGCCTTTGGGATTGAAGAATGGGTCGAGTGTTGTCATTTGTCCTTATCCAGTAAGATTTTTGAATATAATTTCGCTGGCTGCCGTATCCTTAAAATGAAGGTCCGCTCAGGATGAGTTGCAGAAACCATTCCTTCAGGTCCGACCCGGATAATCATAGTGCAGCTAAGGGCACGGACTGAGTGGTAACAGGTTCATCCACGTTTTTCTGGCGGCGTTATAAGTCCAGCCACAACCTATCTTACCATTAAGGGCGATCGACTATTGGAGTTTAAGTGATAAAGGTCAGGAATTTGGACGCCATTTGTCATCAGTTGTCAGAGTGCCCGTAGATTTTCTGAAATCGGGAGTATTACTACCCGCGGATTCATCAGTCTTCTGTTAACCAGTAGACGCTTCCATCTGCTTCGCGGGTCATCATCTGGTAATCAACCATGCCCCGGCGGAGCACGGCCGTGTCCTCATTGTATTGGCTGAGGATCTCGTTGACCTCTTTTTCCGAGTATTTCGCGCCAGCTTCGAAGGCCCGGACAACGTATCGTAGGATGACCTCGAATTTCCTGCGCTTGGTCGGGATTTGCTTCAAACGGCCGTCAGGCGTCGCGTAGTTGCCGAGTACCTGCCGGTCGTAGGCCTCGAGATCAACATCGGCGGCCACCTCCGGCAGCGTTTCCGTCGCGAGAAGACGCCGGGCCATGGCTTGTAGGGCGTCGGTTTCCAGCCGGTAAAGGTTGTAATAGCTCTCGGCCCTGGCGCTAACCAGGCCGACCTCGGACAGTTTGGACAAGTGGTGGGAGACGGTGGGTGGGCGAAGCTCTAGCATCGCCGCCAATTCCTCCACGCTGTAACTCTGTTGGGCAAGCAAGCCGACGATCTTTAGGCGATTTGCGTCAGATAGGGCCTTGAAGAAATTTAGTAGTTCATCATTCTGTTGGGACATCGTCCGAATTACCTCTCATTGCAGAATGTATTTAGATCATAAAAATAATTAGACATCCATCTAAGTAATTATATCAAGATCGTCCAACGCGTGCAAGATATCCGTATCATACGGGGTGTTGACTGCGAGAGGAGCGCTATATCTCACCAATCACGAGAATGATAAATACGGTCTGAACCAAATATCGAAAGACCTTCAGCGCTCGAACAACTGTGACGTCGTCGCCTTTCTTTGCAAAGCCGCGAGAAACGGGTAATTTCTAGTTAGAAGCCTATGCATAGCTTTATCGACGTCCATCCTGATTCCCATTTTCCAATCCAGAACCTTCCTTACGGCGTATTCAGCTCCAGGGAAGGCGGCCGGCCTCGGGTTGGCGTGGCCATCGGTGACCACATGTTGGATCTTAGCGTTCTGGATGCAGGTGGCTATTTCGATGGGATAGAAGCAGGTGGACGCAAGATCTTCTCAAAGCCGGCTTTAAACGACTTCATGTCCCTCGGTCGTCAGAGCTGGGTGGAAACGCGGAATGCCGTTCAAGAGCTGCTGCAGGCGGACAATCCAACGTTGCGCGACGATGCCCAGGTTCGACAGCGAGCCTTCTTGCCTGTGAACGATGTGCAGATGCACCTGCCGGCCGAGATCGGCGATCCCAAAATAAAACCCATCCGTTTACGTCACCGCCTGCTATTGGGCAAGATCCATCGCCGGAAAGGCGATTTGCGAAAAGCCCGCGAGCTTCTCGAATCCCAGCTTTCTGAAGTTCGCCTGTACGGCGATCCATCGATCACCTTCGCCTGGCTGCGAGAACTTTCGTTGGCCGCCCTCTTTTTAGGCGATTTCGAGAAAGCGCGTCCACTGATGGAAGAGTGCTTGAAGCTGGCCCGAGAGATGGGCGATCCCCAGGAATTGATGGTTGTGTTGACCGACCTGGGCCACCTAGGTTGGCAAACCAATCATGTAGAGGAGAGCCTGCCATACGTGCAAGAATGCCTGATCGTAGCC
>JBARZW010000460.1:0-1674 GCA_049650305.1 Promineifilaceae bacterium (SeqCode) | reverse complement strand
CCTACCTCTATAAGGGGCATGCCTTGGCCTTCCAAGGTGACGCAGCAGGAGCGATTGCGGCCTACGAGCAGGCGATAGATCTAAATGAGAATTTCTACCCGGCCCAGTGGGCCCTCGATTCGCTTAGTGGCGGATAGTTACCTAGTTCGACCTATTCACCCTACGCGAGCGCTGCCAGGGAACCTCTACAATTTGGTTTAGTTCATGGCACTTTTCGGATTGAGGGTTCAATCTTACGGTGCAGCTATTGATCGTGTTACTGCTCGACGAGGTTTATCTTCCTGAGAGCTATGATGATTCTGTTCCAGGCTTATACGGCTCGAGGCCAGACGCTCGAAATCCAATATCCACCAGCGCGGCCAGGGGATCAAACATGCTGGGATGCCATTTCGTGGTGGAGTAGAGACGGCTTAACTCCTGGTATAAATTGACTGTAACTCGTGCCCACTGAGACGAAACCATTGAGATAGTGCTGAGGAAATGACCTCGACTGGTGTGCCGGTTGGTGTTCATCCCAGGTTATCTCTTGCGCAAGCACTGGGATGTCTGTTGGCCATCTTAGCGCAACTGCTTGGCAGCCTCTTTGACAATCTCGCTCAGGGTAGGATGGATGTGGATGGAGCGGTAGAGGGACTCGGCTGTACCGTTGTTGAACATGGCGACGACTACCTCGTGAATCAGATCGTCGGCGTGTGGGCCGAGGATATGCCCGCCCAGCAACTGGCCTGTTTCCGCGTCCACCACGAGCTTCGCCAACCCTTCGGTCTCGCCAATTGCCTTGGCCCGGCCCAAGTGCCTGAAATGAGCTTTGCCCGTCTTGGCTTCATAGCCGGCGTCAATGGCTTCCTGTTCTGTCAGGCCCACGCTTGCCAGAGCCGGTTGGGTGAAGATGGCACGAGGCACGACGCGATAGTCGATTGTTTTGCCAATACCGCGCACGGCATTCAGGGCGGTGATTGGACCGTCGTAAGTGGCCCTGTGAGTGAACATAGCACCGCCGTTGACATCGCCCAGTGACCAGATGTTGTCAGCCGTTGTGCGCAAGGAGCTATCCACCTGGATACCGTGTGGGGTCATGTCGACGCCCGCTTGCTCTAGCCCCAGTCCGTCCACGCGAGGCACGCGACCGGCGGCGAACAGGATTTCCTCAGCTGTGAATCGATGCTCCTGGCCTTCGATCTCGGCTATGACTACTTTCTCTTTGCCCTCCGTTTCAGCACGAATGACCGTAGCACCCAGACCCAACTCGATGCCTTCAGCAGCTAAAATCCTGCCTAACCACTCCGACAGCTCCGGTTCTTCATGTCGCATGATCCATGGGCTGCGGCTTAGAAGGGTAACGCGGGTACCAAAACGACTGTACATCTGGGCAAACTCCACCCCGACGTAGCCGGCACCGATGACGATCATGGAAGACGGCAGATCTTGCAGTTGTACCGCTTCAAAGTTCGTGATGAAGCCAACATCAACTAAGCCAGGAATGAGCACATCGGCGGTACGCGATCCGGTGGCGATAATTGATTTCTCGGCTGTGATCGCCCGAGCACTCGCTCGGGTTGGCCCATCCACACGTATATCTACGGGCGAGGTGAATTCGGCACGGCCGCGAATGAAAGTGATGTTCTCGTCTGTATTTACCCAGCCGTAAATGCCGTCGATGATACCTTGGATGAT
>JBARZW010000459.1:0-2200 GCA_049650305.1 Promineifilaceae bacterium (SeqCode) | reverse complement strand
TTTGACAGAGCCAATGAGCGGCAGCGATGCCGGCAGAATGCGCGGCCGGGCTGTTTTAAGCGATGATGGTTCCCACTATGTAGTCAACGGTCTTAAATCATGGGTGAGCTCGGCGCCTTATGCCGATTTCATTGTTCTCTTCACCATGACCCAGCCCGAGAAACTGCACAGAGGTGTATCCGCCTTCATCATTGAAACCGACAAACCTGGCTTCGAGGTTGGGAAAAAAGAACCCAAATTGGGTATCCGGGCAAGCGCCACCAGCGAGATAAATTTCGATAACTACCGCTGCCCTGTCGAAAACAGGCTAGGGGAGGAGGGAGATGGCTTCAAGATAGCCATGGCGGTACTTGATGCCGGTCGCATTGGCATAGCCGCTCAAGCTCTCGGTATAGCCGGCGCCGCCTTGGAGGCCAGTATCGAATACGCCAAGGAACGGGAGGCGTTTGGCCAGAAGATCGGCCAATTTCAGATGATCCAGCAGAAACTGGCCGATATGAAATGCCGGGTGGAAGCCAGCAGGCTACTGATTTACCAGTCCGCCTTGGCTAAGATGGAATCCGCAATTTCAGGTCGCCGGTTTTCACTAGAGGCCAGCATGGCGAAGCTATTCGCCAGCGAGACAGCCATGTGGGTGACGACTGAAGCCGTCCAGATCCACGGCGGCATGGGCTATAGCAAAGAACTCCCCATAGAGCGATACTTCAGAGATGCGAAGATAACTGAGATCTACGAAGGGACCAGCGAGATACAGCGGCTGGTGATCGCTAGATCGCTTACTGGACTGCGATAAGTATCCGAGGCACTTAGGCCTTTCCGGTTTTTCCTGCACAGCTAGCAACGTAGAATCATCGGCGGATCTTTGATTCCCTGTCAGCGATCAATGCTTTGCGATCCATTTCCGTCCAATACCATTACCAGGTCCCCATGACCTGTCTGAGGATCGAAAACTCACCGATATGATAGGCGTTGTGATCGGCGACGAGCAAGATCTCTCGCAAGTAGGTATACCCTGGGGCATGAGGGATTTCAGCCAGCAAGTCGATCTCCCGATCTTGCACGATCCCCTCGAGAGCTTTCATGTCGGCGTTAAAGAAGTCGATAGTTTTCTCCCACTCGTTCTCGTTCGCGACCCCATTCGCAGGTGGCCAGTACCCTTCGGGCCACTTCGGAGAAACATGCTCCGGAGCTCTCATAAACTCGAGGATGTCCCATTGGGCGATGCGTAGGTGTTCTAGGAGGTGCCATGGCGTGTACGGGACATTAAGAGGGCTTGTATTAATAAACTCCATAGGGAAGGAATTGACGGCATCGCCAAAGCTCAAGTGAGCATTTCGGCCCCTCAAAAGCTGAATAAGTTGTTCTCTCAGAACGACATTGTCAGTCATATGAAATCTCCTTGAAGTCGCCCTTTTCAAGCGCAAAATTGAATGTTAGCAAACAAATGTCGGCGCCCGATCGGTGTAACATTCATCAATGAATCATTCCCGGAAATCCTATATATCCACGTTTGTCTACACGAGATGATACCGGTATCTTGAATAGATGGTCAAGAAGCCTCTGTGCCTGGCATTCAGAAATCACAGAGTGGAATTACCAGGCTTCATCGAACCTGAAAAGGAAACCCTGCGATCCTTCCCTGGCTTCGATGTAATCCCAGCATTCGTCGACAGATCCAAAACGACCTGTCTCTTTCCATTCTGTCAACACTTTGGCCTCGGAATGCCAGACGGCGTACTCATCCTTATTCCTTTGGACAACCTTGAATAACGTGCTTGAACCACGAAACATAACTCACCTCTGGATCGCTGAATTCTATCGGTATCCGGACTAATGGCGTTATCTTGATTCGATTATGATCTGCGAGTTCTGATTCCGCCGTAAACGGCAGGTGACAGTATCATAAACGGGACGTGAAAAGTCCTTATACGGGGTTCGGTCGTTTCCTCTGGATGAACCAGACAAGCCATCCTGCCCCTGCGAGGCAGAGCAGGAAAAGCCCGTAGAAAGTTAGCTGGATCTCAGTTGAAGAGGAGGTCCTGATTGGATCGGAGGGGTGAAGTTGGAGGGGAGTGGTGATCGACATATATATCACAGCGAAGGCAACGAAAATATTGAGAAGGGCATTCAATCGACGATTCTCAAGCCAGCTATTGACGATCTGAACGATCACGGCTAATGCAAGCAGGTTGAGATTTGC
>JBARZW010000458.1:0-3243 GCA_049650305.1 Promineifilaceae bacterium (SeqCode) | reverse complement strand
GCATGCTAGCCCTCTGGCACCGATGCACTCACCTGGGTTGCACCGTTCCCTGGCGTGAGGGTGAAGGGCAATTCAATTGCCCATGTCACAGCTCTATCTTCAACACCAAGGGGGAGGTGCTTAGCGGCCCGGCGCCGCGACCTCTGGACCTTTTCCCAATTGAAGTTGCAGGTGAACAGATTGTGGTCGATACCGGTGATCCAATCCAGCGTGATAATTTCGACCCATCTCAGGCAACCTACGCCTAGGAAACGTACATGCGCTCCAAAGAGAATTATATCCGCCATATTGTCGTTACTTTTGCCCTTTCCATGGGCATCCTGCTCTTATTCCAAGCTAACTATTACGCGAACCGGGGTGCTTTGCCAAAGACGAAAAACGGGATGAACTCATCGCCATAACCTGTTGGGCGTGGATGGTACGCTGAGAACTGCGTCATGTGTCATGGAAAGTAAGGGGAGGGTATATATGGCCCGTCGCTCAATGCTAGGATTTTTCTTGACAACACGAGTAACGAAACTATCTTTAGCTTGGTCGGTTCCGGCGTGCCAAGCAGCAAAATGCCGGCCTGGAGCCAGGTTCACGGCGGCCCCTTCACAGACGAGGAGATTGGCCAGGTGGTGGCTTTCATACGCAACTGGGAAGCCGATGCGCCAGATCGACAAGCTATGGCAATGGAAGGAGACCCAATCAATGGGTCGGCGATTTATGGCAGTACCTGCATTGTTTGCCATGGCGAAAACGGGCAGGGGACAGCTAATGCCCCGGTGCTCAACGATCCGGTCAAACTATCTCAACTAAGTGACGAGTGGTATGCCGACACCATTGCTGAGGGCCGTCCGGCCCAAGGTATGCCAACCTGGGGAACAGTGCTTTCCCCAGTGCAAATCCGCGATCTGGTGGCGCTCTTACGTGCCTGGGAACGCGGCGAAACAGTGCAGTTGCCAGGCCGAGAGGAAGCCTTATCTGAAGCGCTACACATGCTGGAACATGGCGATCTCCACGCCGCTGAACACGCACTTGAAGAAGCAGCCGAAGGCGCTTCTGGGGAAGTTTTATCGGCAATTAACGAAGCGCTGGCAGCATTGGAAGTTGGCGATGGAGCAACGGCCGAAGCAGCTATACGCCTGGCTGAGGAACTGATTGGAGTTGATGGCGCAAATGCCGACGAACACAATGATGTGGAGGCTGACGAACATGATGATGCCGAGACGGACGAGCATAACGAGGGCTCATGAACCAAAAAGGTATATATCGCTGACGGTTTTCCTGGGCAGAATGGGAAGTGGGTGGGATTTTAGTTCAGCCAGCTGTGAGACACTTCCGGTGGCGTATGGTCGGATCTCGATACAATAGGGGTCAGGCAGTTAAAGACGTTTGCTTTGTCGGGAGAATCTCTTGGAGCCGTTCCATAAGGAACAATTCAATCTTCCTAAGAAACTGAGGGGGAAACCTGCGCATGTTGGTGGTGGGAGAATGCATCGGGTGTAAGCGCGGCAAAAACAGCAACAGCCAGTTCAGGAGACGGCCGCTGCCCAGGCGCGTTAGCCAGGGACAGGTAAGTGCGTCCATCGCGCCCATGAACAACCAATGTGGCCGGGCAAGCATCGTTACCATACACAAGCAACACCACCATCTGACAATCGCAAGCAGTTGTGCCGTGATGTGGACATGCGCACTCCGTGTGGGCCGCGCGAGCCGTGCGAAGATCGAACGAGGTTGCTACCTGGAGATCCGCAAGGGCCAACGCCTCGGCGATCCATCGCACCGCTTCCTCACTTGGGCAGTCAAGCGTAAGCATTTGCGCCATAAGACATCTCCTTAATCATCATTTCTTAATTAAACAGGAATCCTTTTGAAAATACGAGCGCAGAATATACCATGAGGATATGAGCCATTTGGCGGGTGGGAGCATGCGCAAACGGCCTATCACGTAAAACGTTAAATCTAAGTAGAATGACAAACTATGTACCGGCCTGATTATAACTTTCGAAAAAAGCGAAGAGGTTCGTTGATTGTGCCAACCATATTCCTGGGTCTGGTTTTTGGTGTGCTCTTCGGCGAACTCTTCGGTTTGCTGCCGGGTGGACTCATCAAAGACTGGTGGAGTTGGGCACCGGTCTCGGCCCATGCCACGACCGAGGTACCCGCAAGCACACGAGTGGCGGCTGTGGTTGCAGTTGAAACGGCCTCTGCTACACCAGTACCAACCATCGCAGCGCTATCGCGGAACAATCCCACACTGGCACCCGAGTTTGTTTTACCGGACTTGTTCGACGAGTCCCTGAACCGTAGCTTGGTCAACTACCGCGGCCGGCCCGTGATCCTCAACTTCTGGGCCAGCTGGTGCGTACCTTGCAAGGAAGAAATGCCCGCCCTGCAACGGGCATATGAGAAATATCTCGACGAAGGTCTAGTGGTACTCGGCGTTAACCAAACTTTCGTTGATGACCTGGATGCGGCCCGTGAATTTGTGAACGAACTGGCCTTGACTTTCCCCAATGTGCGCGATGATTCTGGAAATACCTCTGAGGGACTTTATCGGGTCATCGGATTGCCTACAAGTGTTTTAATCACGCCAGCGGGCGAGATAGCCCACAAGCAAATTGGTCAGATGACCGACGAACAAATTGAGACTTTCAGCTGGCAGCTTGTGGACGGCGAGATGATCGCGCCATGAAGCTACTGAAGGAACCCCCGTTTATAGCGTTGGACCCATTATCAGCGTTGTTCAACCGTCGGCAATGGGCAATCGGAGTATTAGGCCTCGTTGTACTGGCATTTCTGTTAGCTCCTTGGCCACTGTACGATAAGTTGTGGGGCATCGCCTTCGGTATATGTCCGCAGCGACCTGGGCACAGCCTGTTTTTCGGTGGCGTGCAAATGCCCATAGAAGCGCGGGAAGGTGGCATGAACGCCGGCTTCCTCCTGGGTTTTGCCTATTTGGTTATCCTTGGACACGGCAAAGCCAGGAACCTCCCTCCACCAAAGATTCTGATTATCCTAACTAGTTTTATTGTCTTGATGGGATTGGATGGACTAAATGCCGTCGCTTACGATCTGTACCTGCCGACCCCATATACCCCCAACCTGCTCATGCGGTCGGGAACTGGCTTGCTGACCGGACTGGCCCTGGCCGGAATTATGATGCCGATATTCAATCAATCTATATGGCAACAAAACAAATCGGTCGCTTCCCTTTCCAGCTGGCGTGAGCTAGTGCCCGCCCTGCTATTGATAGCC
>JBARZW010000457.1:0-18408 GCA_049650305.1 Promineifilaceae bacterium (SeqCode) | reverse complement strand
GTCGGCAATCACCGATCTCGAAACGAAGATTCGACCTTCTTGTTTACCGCCGATTCAGGAGGTCAAGAACCCCTTTTGCCCTTTGGTCTTTATATTGTGGCCGATGGCATGGGAGGACATCACGCAGGTCACAAGGCCAGTAAGAGCGTGTCTCGGCTTGTGGCCACCACCGTTCTTGACCGAATCTACGTGCCGATGCTTGAGTCCAGTATGTCCGCCGGCGGCGGACACCGGGAACCAATATTGGAAGTGATTGTTGATGCTGTTCAAAAGGCCAATCAACAAATATTCAATCCTGAGCCAGATAAAGACAGTGGGACCACACTTACGGCGGGTTTGCTGTTTGGGCAGCGGTTATTTATCGCCCATGTCGGAGATAGCCGTGCTTACTTACTTATTGATGGCGAAATGACTCTGCTGACAACCGACCATTCCTATGTCCAGCGCCTTCAAGATGCGGGGCAGCTGACAGAGGAGGAAGCAGCTGTCCACCCCCAACGAAACATGTTGTATAAAGCCGTTGGTCAGGGAGGTGTGCTAGAGATCGACACCATCACGCGTTCGCTACCACGCAAAGGCATGCTCGTGTTATGCAGCGATGGCCTTTGGGGTCTAGTTGATGATCCACAGATACGAGAGGTAGTGACTAGTGGCGACTCAATTGGTGCAATGACCGATCACCTGGTTAAATTGGCCCTCCAGGCCGGTGGTCATGATAATATATCTGTTGTCCTTGTAGAATTCAGCTTCTAACGATCTGCGTTGGAAAACAGCTGGCGATATTCTGATTCGTTGATCAGGTAAGACAGAGTGGGGTCGAGCCTGACCTGTTGCCAAAAAGACGGATATGTCTGACGACTTACTGGCTTTAACTATCCAGAGTTCGAGGGAATCTATCGCGGCATTCGATGGAGAGCAGCTGCTATACCTGCTCGTTAATGTCGATCCACCGAAGAAAACTACAGTACCCCAGCTCCCGCTAAACCTGTCACTTATCGTGGACTGTAGCACGTCTATGAAGGGAGACAGGCTTGGAAATGTTAAGAATGCTGCCGAGATGATTGTCGAAAGAATCGGCCCGGATGACAAAATATCGGTGATAGCCTTTAGTGATCGGGCGAGAGTCGTTCGACCGGCGAGCCCTGTTAAGAGTAAAGCTACGTTAATTTCGCAAATCAATGGTATAAGAGCCTTCGGTGGGACAGAGATTTTCCAAGGGCTCGAGGCCGGGTATAAAGAAATCCGGAAATCGCCTCTAGATACGTTCAATAGCCACATGATCTTGCTGACCGATGGTCATACCTATGGCGACACAAAGGATTGTCTTCAGCTGGCGCGCGATGCGGCTGTTCAAGGCATCGACATTAGCGCGTTCGGGATAGGGGACGATTGGAACGAGGAGTTTCTCGATAAATTGGTCGCTTTGTCCGGAAGCCAGTCGATCTACATTGAGAAGCCGTCGCAGGTAATGGGATACCTCCAGGACAAAATCAGAGGTCTTGGGGTCGTTTTCGCGTCAAGTTTTCGTTTACTGCATGATTTTCCATCTGGTGTTGAGTTGCTATCGGTATTTAAGATCGCCCCTTATGCTCAACAGTTTATTCCTGATGGCCTGGATATGAGACTGGGTTCTGTTGAAATAGACTCCCCTCTTACGTTATTATTTGAATTTCAGGTTGACATTCAGAATTCGGAGGAATCGTTTCACCTACCACTTAAATTTCTATCCGACATACCATCTAAACATATCAAAGATTATCCTATTGACTATGAGCTGGAAATTCCAGTTGCCGAAGAATTTGACCCAATTGACCCGCCATATCAGCTCGCGGAAGCTGTGAGGGCGCTAAATCTATACCGCATGAATGAACGCATCTGGCAAGATATCGAAGAAGGAGATATTCCGGTGGCGACACGGAGACTCCAACAGTTCAATACCCGGCTCTTGGAAGCCGGGCATTCGGACCTTGCCGAGCAAGTTGAACTAGAAACTGAAAGACTGAGATCCATGGGTGCGATGTCGGAATCTGCGCGCAAACGTCTCAAGTATGGAACACGAACACTCATAACCCAAACCATAAGGCTTGAATAGTGACTGAACTCCATTGCCAGGAATGTAATGAACCCTATAAGGTCGGTGCTCTGTTTTGCGAGGAGTGCGGCAGTAGGCTATTTTCAGATAACTACGAGACATTGGTCGGTGGACTAGCGGCGTCTGCTCAGCCCAAGCCGATAACGGAGCCGCGCGAAAAACCGCAAGTATCGGCAGGCATGATCGTGTTTTTTGTTCTGAGTAGCGAACGGCGTGTCGATATCCCTGCAAGTGGCGAGATTCACATTGGTCGGGAAGATCCCAACAGGGATATTCATCCGCACCTGGATCTGACGGCCGATGACGGTGCGTCTCTCGGTGTTTCGCGTTTACATGCCTCCTTGCAGAGTACAGAGAACGGGGTTATGTTAGTTGATTTGGGCAGCACGAATGGCACGTATTTACGAGAGGAGAATCTTACCCCTCACGAGCCTTCTCCCGTATGGAACGGCGACATTTTCCAATTAGGCCATCTCCAAGTTCAGGTCTTCTTTGAGATGTGAACTATATCGAGGTTGTTGATGACTATTTCGATCATATTGCACTTAACGAACGAGGATCCAGTGGTTGGCGAGCTTGAAAGGCTGCCTGAACCGGCAGATCAAATCATAATAGTCAACAATCCGCGTCTCAAGGACGGCAAAGATCTACATTATTTAGAGGCAGAGGTTACGACAATGATCATCCCTTGGCACCGGATTACTTTCATTGAGCTCATGCCGTCGGCCGAGATAGACGAAGTCATAACCTTTGTACGTGAAGAATGATAGAACGGATACCCGATACCCTTAAATCAACCGGACCTCGTCTGGTTCTGGTTGTTGATGACGAGCCGCGGATGATTCGCTTCATTCGCATGAATCTCGAGCTAGAAGGCTACCATGTAGTCGAAGCCGGAAACGGAATTGAAGCTCTGGATCAAGTGCGAAAGCACATGCCTGATCTGGTGGTCATGGACATCATGATGCCCAAGATGGACGGATTCGAAACATTGCACCTATTGAGAGAGATATCTACCGTACCGGTCATCCTCCTAACGGTGAAGGGTGAGGAAGAGGACAGGATTCGCGGGTTGGAACTTGGCGCCGACGACTACGTGACAAAGCCTTTTAGCCCGCGCGAGTTGGTGAGTCGAGTAAATGCAGTTCTTCGACGAGCCGACTGGCCGTCGCCCCCACCGCGCACAGTCCTGGACATTGACGATCATCTATCAGTTGATTTCAACCGGCATCAGGTAATAGTCGATGGCGACAGGATCGATCTGCGCCCGACTGAGTACCGTCTATTGACCCATCTCATTCAAAATGCCGGCTGGGTGGTTCCTCACGAAACTCTACTAGGCAAGGTGTGGGGCTACGAGTACCGGGATGAGACTCACTATCTGCGCTTGTATATTAATTACCTTCGGAAGAAGATTGAAGAAGATCCATCCAAGCCGAAATACATACTGACTGAACGCGGTGTCGGTTATCGTTTTGTTGACTTTCGACGTGCGAGTAAGGTGAAGAGCGTCTGATATGCTTGCCCCGCCAGCGCATCCGGGCACAATGGAATCAGGTCGCTGGCACGTAAGCCTGGATGGTCACGAGTTCTTCGAGATTGTCAACAGCTATCTGAACGATCGCGATCGCGTCCTCGTTTTTGACGCTTTCGTTCTCGCTCGCCGGGAGCATGGCGACCAACGTCGCCAGTCAGGCGAGCTTTTTTTTACACACCCTCTGACTGTCGCATTCTATCTGGCAGAATACCGTCTCGGTGCCCCGGCGTTAATTGCCGCCCTACTGCACGATGTGACCGAAGACACCCTTGTCTCTGTTGATCAGATAAATAAACAGTTTGGTCCAACTGTTTGTCGTCTGGTTGACGGTGTGACCAAACTTAAAGAGGTCGCAGCCGGAGTTTCTATGGGCCGTCATCTCCCAGCTCAAGAGATTCAAGACGCAAGTCTTCATAAGATGTTTGATGCGATGACCAACGATGTAAGGGTGGTTCTGATCAAACTCTTCGATCGTCTTCATAATATGCGTACAATCCAAGCCCTGCCCGAAGAAAAGCAGCGGCAGAAAGCCAATGAAACTCTGATCGTGTACGCACCTATGGCCAATAGGCTGGGTATCTGGCGCCTCAAGAGCGAACTTGAGGCCCTCTCGCTCCAGGTGATCGATAGCGATGCTTATCGCGTCATCAAACAGGTTCTGGATCGCCAGTTCCATAAACAGCAGGCAGACTATGCTCGCGTTTCTGGGCAGATCATATCTACACTGACGCAGGAGGGGATGGCCGTCGTCAACGTATTGCCCAACCCCGAAAACATCTACAGCGTCTATAAACTAATGGAAACCAGTTCACTGCCATACGATGCAGTGGAAAGTCCCCGTCGTGTGGTCGTGCTTCTGGAAGACGTCCCCTCTTGTTACCTCGCCCTTGGTTATGTCCATCAGAGGTGGCGTCCGGTTCCCGGACAGTTCGACGATTACATAGCTGTTCCGCGGGAGAATCTCTATCGTGCGCTTCATACCACTGTCATTTACAGTGATGGTAAGCCTTTGAAAATCCGGCTTCGCAGTGTGGCTATGAACGAGGTTTCCGAGATAGGGATTTTGGCCAAATGGCTGTACGCAGGGACGCCGATGTGGACCGATGAGATCGCCGAGCGTGTCAATGCCTTGTTCTCGAACATCAGCGAAAACATCAACATCGACGAGCAGGACATGAGCACTGGCGTCAAAAGTGTCGTCGAAGATGTCTTCCGAAAACAGATAATGGTATATACGCCCAGAGGCGATATCGTCGAGCTTCCCCAGGGAGCAACCCCCATTGATTTTGCATACGCCATTCATACTGAAGTAGGTAATCAATGCCAGACTGCCTATGTGAATGAGCGGCCTTATCCTCTTAGCAAACCTCTGCGGGATGGCGACCGTGTCCGAGTAGTAAAATCTGGCTGGGCTCGTCCGCACAGGACCTGGTTGGATGAGGATCTGGGTTTCATCACCACCGGTCGAGCTAGAAGTCAGGTTCGGCGATGGTTCCGCCGATTGTCGGAGTTATTAGCGATGACCGAGGGAGGCAAGATACTCCGCGACGAACTCGAGTTGCTTGGGCTGGGCGAATATTCCGCGGAGGAAGTAGCTTCTCTATTTGATATCGAGCAAACTGACGAATTGTTTCATCTGTTAGGACGTGCGGAACTGTTACCGACGACTGTCGCTACGCAGGTTCTCACGCAAGAGTGGCACCAGGAGCCGCTGCGAGATATTGGGAGTATCGTTCAGAATAAGGCTGGTCAAGAGTTCGTAATTACAGATGGAAGGGGGCGGAATCTTCGTCTTTGCCAAGCATGCAACGCCAGACCTGGTGAAACCATAATCGGCTTTCTCCGCTCTGACGGGGGTGTCACGGTTCATAGGACTGGCTGTTACACATTGCGACCGGATCCCATGTTCGCCCGTACGATAAAGCTAGATTGGGGCAAAGAGGGGGAACATCTTGTTAGGCGCGAAACAGTTCAGATCGATGTGTATGATCGAGCGGGGTTGTTATTCGAAATCGCGGAGCTCCTTCGAGATGAGAATGTTAACATCACCGCTGTAAACACACCCACCAGCGGGGTCGATGGAACAATGCGCGTCGTGTTGGAAATGGAAATTGCCAGCCCCAGAAAGCTGGTTCGCATCCTTCATCAAGCCCAAGGCCTGGTCAATGTTTACGACGTCCGGCGACTTCGCAATAGGGAGCAACCAAGCGAGAAGTAAAAGAGGAATCTCTTTTTCAAAGGTCTTTGTGGTGATCGGGGGGGGCAGTTACCAGTCAGAACTTGATGGATGTCTGGCGCAAGGAACCGAACCTCTCCTCTGGAATGTCATAGTTTCTCTGGTCCAGATTCAGCCGATCCTACCCACTTCTAATGGTAGGGGACGACAGGCTGTGATAGAATAAACGTTCTGTCTGTTAGCATTTTGACAACAATTGAGTGTTTGGTGCAGTGCCATCGATGCCGCGTCGGCGGCGATCATAAGTTATGTACTCCCCAAGAGACGCTTTCTTCAGAAGGAGTCTTCTTCCTGATTTCGGCAACGACTCGACTTACGCGGAACAAACAGCAGCAAGCTGACAGGATGTTCGCCAAACACCTTATCTCTTGACTGAAGGAGTAGCAGTCCTTTGGATAAGATAGTCGTTCGCGGTGCTCGCGAACATAACCTGAAGGATATCAACGTCGAGATCCCACGAGACCAACTCGTGGTGATCACAGGGCTCTCTGGATCTGGAAAGTCCTCGCTGGCGTTCGACACAATATTCGCCGAGGGGCAAAGGCGCTATGTTGAGTCGTTGTCTGCCTATGCGCGACAATTTCTCGGCCAGCTGGAAAAACCAGATGTGGATCAGATTGAAGGTCTGAGTCCCGCCGTGTCTATCGACCAAAGAGGCGTCAGCCACAACCCGCGAAGCACTGTAGGAACCGTAACTGAGATATATGATTACCTCCGCTTGCTCTATGCTCGCGTGGGCACACCCCATTGTCCAGAGTGTGGACGACCGGTGTCACCGCAATCAGCCGAGACCATCGTCGGGAACATCCAGCGAATGGCCTCTGGTAGTCGCATACAGATCCTTGCGCCGCTTGTATCAGATCGCAAAGGACATCATCAAGGTGTCTTTGAAGATATTCGTAAAGCTGGATTTGTTCGCGTCCGCGTAAACGGCGATGTGCGTCAAGTCGATGAGGAGATAGAGCTAGACCGCTACAAATCCCACACCATCGAGGCCGTTGTTGACAGGTTGGTAGTTCAATATCGTCCCGAGGATATGGGTGAAGAAGCCCGAGCAGCCCGATCTCGCCTAACAGATTCAGTTGAAACCGCCCTGCGCATGGGTGGTGGAGTCGTCATCGTAAACGACATCAGTGATCCCAACAATGCGGCGGATCACTTTTATTCGGAGCATCTGTCCTGCGCCTACGATGGAACGAGTCTGCCCGATATTGAGCCTAGAACCTTCAGCTTTAACAGCCCTCACGGTGCCTGCCCTGAATGCCAGGGCTTAGGGACAAAAAAGGAGATTGAATCAGATCTAGTCGTTCCCAATAAAGATCTCAGTCTCTTTGAGGGCGCGGTAGTTGCCTGGCCAACCGACGAACGACAGGGTTACTATTGGCAACTTCTAAAAGCGACTGCCGAGCACTTCAGCATTCCAATCGACGCCCCTTTCAGACAACTCAACCAAGCCCAACAGCGCGTGCTACTTTATGGTAGTGGTCAGGAAGAGATCCACGTTCATTACACCAACCGGGAAGGCTACCAACGCACTTATGGCACGAAATTCGAGGGAGTCATTCCAAATCTAGAAAGGCGCTATCGTGAAACGACTTCCGACTATGTTCGAGGCCGGCTTGAAGATTTCATGGTCAATCGACCATGTCGAACTTGCGAAGGAACGCGACTGCAGCCTATTTCTCGCGCTGTTGATATTGGGTCAAGAACTATTACCGATGTGACTCATTTCCCAGTGGTGCGGATTCTGGACTGGGTAGATACCATGCAGACCGAGTCAACAACGCCACTGACGGCTCGGGGGCAATTGATCGCCCACCCAATCCTAAAAGAAGTACGGGACCGGCTGGAGTTCATGATAAACGTGGGTCTTGATTACTTAACACTTGATCGATCGGCCGGTTCGCTCAGTGGGGGCGAGGCGCAACGAATTCGCCTGGCAACTCAGATTGGGAGCAGGTTGATGGGTGTCTTATACGTATTGGACGAGCCCAGTATTGGCTTGCACCAACGGGATAACAACCGGCTGATCAACACCCTTATTGGCATGCGCGATCTCGGCAATACGGTGCTGGTTGTCGAACACGACGAGGAAACTATTCGCCGAGCGGATTGGATTGTGGATCTGGGTCCTGGCGCTGGTCGGAACGGGGGATGGGTTGTGGCCGAGGGACCAATAGAGCGGATTATTGAAAATGAGGATTCACTCACAGGTGATTACTTGAGCGGCCGAAAGAGCATCCCGGTTCCCAGTGAGAGACGTTCAGGAAGCGGTCATTTTGTGATGGTGCGAGGCGCAAAGGAAAACAATCTCAAAGATATCGACATCGAGATACCGCTTGGTAAGTTTATTTGCCTTACAGGTGTGAGTGGTAGTGGTAAGAGCACCTTTCTGATCGAAATCTTAAGCAAGCGCTTGTCACAAGTCTTCTACAAATCCAAGAATCTACCCGGAAAACACCGGGACATCGAGGGGCTTGAGTACCTGGATAAGGTTATTGAGATCGATCAAACACCTATCGGTCGCACCCCCCGCTCCAATCCGGCTACCTATACAAACCTGTTCGGTCCGATCAGGGAGCTGTTCGCCAGTTTGCCGGAAAGCAAAATTCGGGGTTATAAGCCCGGGCGTTTTAGTTTCAATGTGAAGGGTGGTCGCTGTGAAGCGTGCCAGGGCCAGGGACAGAACCGGATCGAAATGCAATTTCTGCCCGACATCTACGTGCCTTGCGACGTTTGCCACGGGGCCCGTTACAACAAGGAAACGCTCCAGGTTTATTACAAGGATCTGAATATCGCCGAGGTTCTCGATTTAAGCGTGGAGGAGGGGCTGGAATTCTTCACCAATATTCCACCGATACGGCGAAAACTCCAGACGTTGTTCGAGGTGGGTTTGGGATACATACACCTGGGGCAACCGGCTCCAACCTTGAGTGGCGGAGAAGCCCAGCGGGTAAAGCTTAGTCGAGAGCTCTCAAAAATAGCCACCGGAAATACCATATACATTCTCGATGAACCGTCTGTCGGCTTGCACTCGCACGATGTGGCCAAGCTCATCGATGCTCTGAGTCGACTCGTGGATAAGGGCAATACAGTTATCATCATCGAACATAACATGGACATCATAAAAGTAGCTGATCACATCATCGACCTAGGTCCTGAGGGTGGAGACCAGGGTGGAGAGGTTGTCGCCCAAGGCACACCTGAGCAAGTTGCCGATACGGCCCATTCGTACACAGGTCAGGTTCTCAAGAATTACCTGAATAGCAGGTAAACAGACTTCGAGTAGATCTCTATCTCTAGGAATGTAGTAGCAGAAACCGCAGAAATGCGGAATAGAGGGGACAGGAGGTAAAACCTTGGCCTGGATTCGGATGATTCAGGAAAGCGACGCGACTGGTCGGCTGAAGCAACTCTATGAACAGCACACGGAAAGCTGGGGTGGCGTCGATAACATCTTGAAAATCCATAGCTTGAACGTGAAGTCACTGAAAACCCATTTTGATTTTTACGCCCACCTAATGCGCGGCCGCTCCGGCCTAAGCCGTGCCCAGCGCGAGATGATCGCGATCGTCGTTTCGGTCACCAACCAGTGCCACTACTGAGTAGTTCATCACGGAGCGGGCCTTCGAAAACTGATCGGTGACGACGCTTTAGTCGAGCAACTTCAGCAGGATTGGCGGCAGGCGGAAATCAGCCCAAGCGATAGAGCGATGCTCGAGTACGCGGTGAAGTTGACTATTGAACCCTGGAATATGGGGAGGGGTGACGTCGTTGCCCTGCGAGAGGCAGGCTTTGCCGACGCCGACATCCTGGATATCAACCAGGTTACTGGTTACTATGCGTTTGCCAATCGTCTGGTCGATGGGCTGGGTGTTGAACTGGATTTATTTTGGGAACGATAATAACAACGATCAACGATGCTCGTTCTACAAGGGGAATGGCTAGTCTGCGATTTCGTTAACCGGATATCCTGTTCGGTTAACGAGCAAGGATGCTCGTTCTGTAGCGCAAGCTTTTGGTCTGCGCTATAGCGACCGAGCATCCTGTTCCAAAAACAAGCTGAGGCGATCGTTTCACAACGGTGAAACGCCCATCCACGTAAAAATCAATACCTCAAGTATTTCCCTTATGCTGTCTCAAATTCACCTTCGACGACATCTTCGTCTTCGTTTAAGGTCTCTGAGGCACCATCATCAGCGGCGCCATTTCCGTTCTGAGCTGAGCCTGTCTGGTAAGCAGCCTCGCCGAATGACATACTCGCCTGCTGTACTTCCTCAGTCAGATGACGGATACGGTTTGCATCTTCGCCTACGATGGCTTCTTTAAGATCAGCGATCTTCGCCTCCAGCGGTTGCCTCAGGTGGTCTGGTGCCTGTCCGTTCAAGCCACTGAGACTCTTTTCAACCTGGTATAGTACGTGGTCGGCCGAATTTCGGGCCTCGATCAGCTCTTTACGCCGCCGGTCCTCGGCGGCGTGCTGCTCAGCCTGCTTAACCATGTCATCCACTTCCAGATCACTCAGATTTGTGGAAGCCGTGATGGCTATCTGCTGGCTCGTGCCGGTTGCCTTATCGGTTGCGCTAACGTTTAGAATACCATTAGCGTCGATGTCGAAAGCCACCTCGATCTGCGGGATACCACGTGGCGCCACCGGGATGCCTTCCAGCCGGAAGACGCCCAGTGTCGAATTGTCGGCCGCCATCGGTCGTTCTCCTTGGAGGACGTGTATATCAACGGCCGTCTGGCTATCCTCGGCGGTACTAAAAATCTCCGATTTGCGCGTCGGAATCGTCGTATTCCGCTGGATGAGCGTCGTCATTACACTGCCCAGGGTTTCCAGGCCGAGGCTGAGCGGGGTTACGTCAAGCAACAGTACGTCGTTGACATCACCGGCAAGAACACCCGCCTGCAATGCCGCGCCAAGCGCGACCACCTCGTCGGGATTAACGCTCTTATTCGGGTCCTGGCCGGTTATTTGCTTTACCATCTCTTGCACCATGGGCATGCGTGTCGCACCACCCACTAGAACTATAGCTTCCAACTCGCTGGTTTCGATGCCAGCGTCTGCAAGGGCTTGAGTAAATGGCTTCTTCAGTCGCTCAACGAGCTGATCGGTGAGTTGTTCAAACTTGGCTCGAGTCAATGCCATCTGTAAGTGCTTCGGTCCTGTGGCATCTGCGGTAACAAAAGGCAAATTGATCTCGGTCTGCATCGTGCTCGACAATTCGATCTTGGCCTTTTCGGCTGCCTCGCGCACCCTTTGCAGAGCCTGCCGGTCCTGGCTAACGTCAATGCCCTGGTCAGCTAAAAACTGGCTAACAACCCAATCAGTTATGGCTTTGTCCCAGTCATCTCCACCCAGGTGTGTGTCGCCGTTGGTAGCTTTCACCTCCACAAGCCCTTCGCTAACTTCAAGTACTGACACATCAAACGTGCCACCGCCAAGGTCGAATACCAGAATCGTTTCATCGTTTTTCTTATCTAGCCCATAAGCCAGGGCAGCTGCCGTTGGTTCGTTGATGATTCGCAGCACTTCCAAGCCGGCGATCCGACCGGCGTCTTTAGTAGCCTGTCTCTGGCTATCATTGAAGTAAGCAGGTACGGTGATAACCGCTTTGTTCACAGGCTGTCCAAGATAATCCTCGGCATCTTTCTTGAGCTTAGCGAGCACCATCGCCGATATCTCTTGCGGAGTGAAGCTCTTTCCCGCATTCGGAATGTTGACTCTTACATCGTTTTGAGGACCGCTCTCAATCCGGTATGGAACACGTTCCTGTTCTGATTTCGTTTCTGGATCGCTATATCGACGGCCGATAAACCGCTTCACCGAAAAGACGGTATTTTCTGGATTAATCGTCGCCTGGCGCTTGGCCGTTTGTCCGACGAGCCTTTCGCCGTTCTTGTTGAAGGCGACTACCGACGGCGCCAATCGTCCACCCTCAGAAGTTGATATGATGGTGGCCTCTCCACCTTCCATGACCGCTACGGCCGAGTTGGTCGTACCTAGGTCAATTCCCACTATCTTGCTCATAAATACTCTCCTAGTACGTAGAATTCCATCAAAATCAGCGAGCAAGAAGCTCGCCGGATAAATGCGATCATAGATTAGTATGGAAATGTTAGAAAATGGTTGGCAAGGCGTTTGCGTTGCATAAACGATAGGGCGTTCGTCCTCTCGATCTCGCATTCCGGTTTGACCACAGCGAAAATTCGAGCTAGGTTATTTAGGCGCGTAGGTTTGTTGAAATCATATGTAACTGCGCGCGCTTATCCTGTTGACAAAGGGGTTTACTGTGGCTAGAATGGATCCACTGAACTGGCGAATTGGAAGTTGGTTCAGCAGGACGGATCGTCTTTGTAATCGATCTAATGGCACGAACAAACGCACAGTTCTCCCTACCCCTCGCATAAACAGAAAGGAGTGATTATGGCATTCAGTCTTCCCCAACTACCGTATTCAGAGGACGCTTTAGAACCCTATATTGATGGTCGCACCATGGGCATTCATCACGGCAAACACCATGCGGCCTATACAAACAATCTCAATAAGGCCGTCGAAGGTTATTCCGATCTTGCAGGGAAAAGCATCGGCGAGATACTCGGTAGCTTAGACGAATTACCCGAAAGCATGCGCACCGCTGTTCGTAATAACGGTGGTGGTTACGCCAATCATAGTCTGTTCTGGAGCGTCATGAGTCCAGACGGAGGTGGCGAACCATCTGGAGAACTGGCGGGAGCTATCGACGAAGCTTTCGGTAACTTCGATAATTTCAAGGATACATTCGGAAAGGCCGCTATGTCCCGATTTGGATCGGGTTGGGCTTGGTTGTTCGTCGATGTAAATGGCGATCTTGCTGTAACTTCAACAGCTAATCAAGACACCCCCCTTATGGATGGTCTTAGTCCTCTGTTGGGACTAGATGTTTGGGAACATGCATATTATCTAAATTACCAAAATCGCCGCGGTGATTACATTGCCGCCTGGTGGAATGTCGTTAATTGGGCGCAGGTTGCGGCCAATTACGCGGTCACCAGATAAGCCGGGTTCGGCTTTTACTCTTGGCAAGTCAAGAGTTATTTAGAGAAAAAGGAGAATCTTCATGACCCACATTGTCACCAGATTGTGCTTGCGCGATACAGCATGCATCGACGTGTGCCCAGTCGAGTGCATGATTCTGGGGCAGCCCGAAGCCGAATGGCCTTGGCTGTATATTGATCCAGATACCTGCATCGACTGCGGCGCTTGTATACCTGAGTGCCCGTACGAAGCCATCTTTCCCGAAGAAGAAGTACCCTTTGATTACGAGATACAGCCCGGTCAGTGGATCGTCAACACCAAGGATCTGCTACCCGATGGCGGGCCGTTTGAGGGCGAGGTTGACGGCCATCCCGTAAAGCTTCTAAACGCCAAGCAATTGGAAGGCGGCGAGGTCATTGACTTTACCGAGGATATCCCGCCTCATTATGATTTCTTTACAAGCGGCCCTGGTTACGACGCCCTCGATATGTAGGGTGCCATAGCCACCCATCCTAGTAACTTTGTCGGGGTATGCATACCCCCCTATATAATTGATGTGGTCACCGTTGCTCATGAAGAGCAGTGGTGACCACTTTGCGTATACTGAACCTTTTCCTACCTCCAACCAAACTCAAGGAAACACCTTAGACGTCAGTCAGAAAATGATCATGCGTGGTCCAGCGACTAGTAGTCAAGAGAGGTGTAAGTGACTGAAAACCGTATTGAAGAAGATTCGTTAGGGGAGGTCAAGGTCCCGATTGATGTCTATTGGGGAGCTCAGACTCAGAGAGCCGTAGATAACTTCCCCATTACAGGTCTCAAGCAATACGAGGCTTTTATTTGGAGCATGGCGGTGATCAAACGCTGCGCTGCTGAGGTGAACAATACTCTGGCTCTCATGCATGATGTGAAGATCGGTGAGCTGATACTCACGGGATCGGCTATCACAAAAGCGATAATGAGCGCCGCTGACGAGGTTATCGATGGCCGTTGGGACGATCAGTTTGTGGTCGATCCTATCCAAGCAGGGGCTGGAACCAGCCATAATATGAATGTTAACGAGGTGCTATCGAACCGGGCAAACGAACTACTTGGATTTGATCTCGACTCGTCGGTCAAACCTGTGCACCCAAACGACCATGTAAATATGGCCCAGTCTACCAACGACACGATACCGACCGCGATCAGGTTGGGCTGTCTCTGGCGATTAAATGAGATGCTAGATACGTTGGACGAATTAGCGATCTCTCTCCGGGAGAATGCAATTGCCTTTGATGACGTGGTTAAAAGCGGCCGGACCCATTTACAGGATGCCGTTCCGGTTCGACTGGGGCAGGAGTTCAACGCCTACGCTCGTGCTGTGGAGCGGGATAGGGGCAAGATCAAAGATAGTGCAGTAGGATTGCGCCGACTTGGCATAGGGGGAACAGCAACCGGATCTGGGCTAAACGCCCATCCAGAATACCATCGACGAATGGTTGCCTCGCTTATCCGACTGACAGATCTAGAGCTTTTCGAATCCGATGACCTGTTCGAAACGATGCAGAGCATGGCAGACATGGTACATTTTAGCGGATCCCTGAGGACGCTTGCCCAGGATCTAATCCGGATTGCCAACGACTTTCGACTCTTATCCTCTGGTCCGAGTACCGGTCTTGATGAAATTCGCCTCCCTGCCGTCCAACCTGGCTCTTCGATTATGCCCGGCAAGGTGAACCCAGTGATGGCAGAAATGCTAAACATGGCCATGTTCCAGGTTATGGGCAACGATGTCACCATAGCCCTTGCTGGACAGGCAGGTCAGTTGGAACTGAACGTCATGATGCCCATCATTGGCTACAATCTCTTCCAGAGCATGGACATCATCATTAATGCCGTCGATGCCTTTACGCAGAAGTGTGTCCGCGGCATCAGCGCCAATAGACAAAAGGCCGAACTCTGGCTGGCCAAGAACGCAATACTGGTGACCGCTCTCAATCCCGTTATCGGCTACGCCAATGGGGCGGAGGTGGCCAAAGAAGTGATGCGAACAGGTAGAACCGTTCGCGAAGTAGTCGTTGATTTGGGCTTTCTGAGCGTTGAGGATGCTGACCGGCTTTTAGACGTTCGTTCGATGACCGATGGCGGAATCTGAATCTCACGAACCGCTGCGGCAGCTTCGGATCACGCGCGGCGATTACCGGCTGACGCTGGACCATTTGAAGAACTCATACCCGCATGAGGGCTGCGGCTTAATGGCTGGCAAAGATGGGCGAGTCCTCCGTATCTACACCGTCGATAACCGGCTTGCCAGTCCATCCGCCTATGAGATGGATCCCCAACAGCAGCTGGAAGCTATGCTCGATATAGAGGAGCACGGATGGGATTTGCTCGCTATCTTCCATTCACATCCAAGTGGACCGGCTGCCCCATCGACCGTTGACCTTTCCACTGCCTATTATCCAGAGGCGGTATACGTCATTGTATCCTTTGTCAATCCTGATCGACCGGTGTCGAAGGCTTTCACACTTGGGGAAGGTCGAGTAGAAGAAATCCCGCTGATATTTGAATGATACAGCCCTCTCTGGTAAATGACTGAATTTAGATACAAACAATAGTATGCACCGTAACAGGCTAACCGATATAATTCATATTCGAACTCAGGGATAGGCATGTCAACCTTCGTAACAGTAATTCTCTCTGCCTTAATCGGTTATCTGCTCGGTGCTATCCCTTTCGGATACATTCTGGTTAGGTTTACCAAACAGATCGATTTACGAGAATTCGGTAGCGGCCGTACTGGTGGGACCAATGCATTTCGCGCCGCTGGTATCCCTGCCGGTGTCCTGACATCCATATTCGATGTATTAAAGGGAGCCTGCGCCGTCTGGGTAACACGCGCATTGTTCGCTGACACGGTATCAGCCGAATGGCTACCCTGGATCGAGGTAACGGCAGGAGTCATGAGTGTCATTGGGCACAACTGGTCCGCGTTCATCGGTTGGAAGGGAGGAGCCGGAACAGGACCCAACGTCGGATGGGCCGGTGCCGAATGGTTTCCCATCGTTCCTATTGCCGTAGTAGCCGTATTGGCTGTAATGATCGGCCTTGGAATAGCCTCAATCGCTTCTCTTGCGATGGCTATCGCAGTTCCTATCTCTTTCGCAGTCCTTTATCTGTCTGGTGTGGCGCCCTATGACACGACTCTGGCCTACATTGTTGGGGGAATCGCGGGGGCAGCCATAATAACTTGGTCATTGAGGCCTAATATCAAACGCCTCTTGGCCGGAAACGAGCGTCTGGTTGGTCCTCGATCAAAACGAAAACGCCAACAGACAGAGTCTAGCGATACGGACTAAGTCGAGGGAGTTAGCATGTTGTCTGGCAAGCTGGCATTTGGCGAGCTTGCAGAATTACCCACCACTTTTTTCTAGCCGATCGAAATGGAGCAAACCCATCGCGTCAATGACCACGCCAGAGACGTTTGGCAAGGATAAGGCGACGCGAGGTTCTTGGGTGAGGTCGAGAGTAGGGTATTCTCGAGCCCACAGCTCCTGTATCTGGCGATAGATCTCTTGACGGGCTACCGCATCTGTTTCTTCTATTGCCGCCTCGTACAGTGCATCCATCTCTGCGCTCTCATAATTTGAGCAAACGGTGTCGGTGCTTGTAATGAAGTATTCCATCCAGCTCATCGCATCAATGAAACTCGCTGGCTGTCCAGGAGATGGCCAACCGAGCAGGTAGGTGGGGTAGTTACAGGTGGCGCTCTGAGGTCGGAAAACGCTATATGGTGCACCCGATAGTTCGACTTGAACGAGCCCTGTTTCCTCAAGCTGTGTCTTTAAGGCTTCGGCGTATTCGGCTTCGATATCCGAATATCGCCCTCCATCCTCATACCACAATTCGATTACTATCTTGTTATCGGGTGAGTAACCAGCAGCTGTGAGGATGGTTTGCGATTGTGCTAAGTCTCGACCAGGTGCAGTAGCTACATGACCTGGCGTGCCGTCTGGCACAGGGCTAAATAAAGGCAATCGAGCCTCTTCAAAAACATCAGCTGCTAACGCCTCGCGATCGACGGCAAAGGCTATCGCCTGACGAATTCGTGCGTTGTCCCATGGCTCCGTACTCTGCTCAAAGACCAGGTAGCTCTTGAAAACTGGCGGACTCTCCCAATTTACGAATCCGCGTCGGTTGACCAGATCGTTGACATCATTTCGGGATAGACCGGTCCAGGCGATGTCGATGGCGCCGTTTTCAAGGGATCTCTGCATCCGGTCCGGATCGTCATAAAAACGCAGTTGTAAATTGCTAAAATTGGGTGCTTCGCCCGGCCACTGAGTGTTTGCCTCAAGACGCATTTGCACACCCGGCTCCCATTCGGAGATCGAATACTTACCGAGACCACCACAACGGTTAACCGGATCTTGACTTGATGAGTAGCAATCGCTATCGACAACAAAATAGGGTGGTGTTGCCAGCAGGCTCGGGAAAAACGATGCCGGTTCGTTGAGGATGAACTTGACTGTTAGGGGATCGATTACCTGAACCGCGTCATTGTCGGCGAAGTTATCCTCATTTTCATCTTTGAGATAACTGTTAACCAGGTAGTTTCCCAACATGGCGGCCCGTTCGATCGAGTACTTGACGTCCTCAGCATTGAAATCATTCCCATCGGGGAATTGCAAATTAGGCCGCAGACTAAGTGTATATTCCAGCTTATCTTCCGATATCTGAGGCAAGCCGGATGCCAGAATGGGCACTAAATTGCTCGCTTCGTCGATCATTAGCAGGCCAGCCATCGTATTTGACTTGACCTCCCAGCCAGTAAAATCGGCCGGGGAAGAAGCTGGATCCATGTCGTTTAGCTGGCCCGCGACACCAATTACGATTTCGTCGACTGGCGTTCCAACCAGGGACTCGCCAGCAACGATACTTTCGTCCGAAACCAGCCAATTTTCTATGAGCTGGTCTATAGTGCCGTCTAAGCGGGCCTGAGCAATAATCCCGTTCAACAATTCCAGAAGCGGTTCATTGTGTTCAGCCACGGCGATCCCGTAAGCTTTTCCAGTGATCCAGGCATCCCTCCCGATTCCGCCTACGATCTTCAACTGTTGGGGATAGGACGTTGTAAAGTGTTCGGCGTCGTCGTTATCTATAATAACGCCCTCTACTTCGCCATCGATTAGGGCCTGTAAGGCTGCGGCCGAGCTATCATATAACTGCAGATCGGGCTCCGTTAATCCAATGAGCCCTCGGGCGACCTGCTCACCACTGTTATATCTATGGACCCCGATTGGGATGCCAGGTTCGATCTCATTATGATTTAAGAGAACCGTTTCGTTTGCCCGAACAACGAGCACCTGCCCAACTTCCAAGTAGGGCTCTGTATAGGCCAATCCATCTTCCGGTTGTTCGGGAATGATAAGCGCCGACATAGCAGCATCGAATTCATCGTCAGAGACACTATCCAGGAGACCATCAAAGCCAGTGACTACGAATTCATAGTCGATACCTGACTCTTCAGAGATGTAGGCCAT
>JBARZW010000456.1:0-2697 GCA_049650305.1 Promineifilaceae bacterium (SeqCode) | reverse complement strand
ATGGTTACTGGAACTGATAATATTGAACCCAGAGGTCCCAGGACAGCCGTCCAGATTGCCAGCGAAAGAATGACCATGACCGGGGCCAGGTCAAGACCCTCTCCGAGCATCTTGGGCTTGAATACATCGTCGAAAAAGGCATTGATGAGGACAATGCCCAGGAATACAACGAGAGCCGCCAAGGGGCCGAATTCTAGGAAGGCCAGAATGGTGGGTGGAATGGCTGCTTATCAGAAGCCAACCACAGGAATATAGCTCAACAGAAAGGCCGGGAGACACCACAATAGTGGAAGGGGGACACCCATGATGACGAAGAATATGGTATCAATTAGTCCTACCAGCACACCGATCCACGTAGTAATGGAAACATAGGCCCGTAAATCGGCGGCGAAATCAGCCAGGCGCTGAACGTACTCGTTGCCTGCCTCCAACTCAGCGGCGATCTTCGCCGGCATATTGAAGGCCTCGACAAGGCCAAAATGATAATCATGAAGATAAAGATAATGTCGCCAAAGACTGCGGCCAAGCCGGCGATTATTCCGGCATAGAAATTGAGTATCCGCATGGGATCAATCAGTTGGGCGGAGTCGTTCGCGTTAGCGTGGCCAACACCGAGACCTTCCAAGATTTCTGTCACGGATACTTTGAAGTCTTCGATCTGAACCGTATAGGTTGTCAATAGTTCAGCCAAACGATTACTGGCCACAATTACCACTACCAACAGGGAACCAAAGACGGCTATTATCGCTAGCAAAGTGAGGACTAACGAAAGCCATCCTGGCACACGCTTCTTCTGCAGCCAGTAGAACAGTGGGCCGGCGCTTAACACAATTACCCAGGCGAATAGTAGTTGAACGATGAATTCCGCTGCCATGTGCATAAAGAATAGCGCAACTCCGGCGGCGGCAAGTCCAATAACGACTCGTAGCGTATACGAGATGCTTTTATCTTGAGCTATCTATTCCCTCCTGGGGTCTCTTCATCCCATCTATTCTTTGACTACTGCACTATTCACTACAACGTCATAGACGGAAACTGATTCGTACTTCGCTTCCAAGAATAAAACTCAAGGATATCTTCGTTTCTCCTGGTCGTTGAGATTGGTTCAATTATTCTTATGTTCGGCGGTCACCAGACGTTGGCACCGCTGATTGGAAAGCCGGACGTCCGGTCTCTTCGGAAGTAATCCAGTGGTGAATAGTCTAATTCACGCACCGCATCGTTCTTAACAGTTCGTACGAGCTGTTTGTTAATTACCTCATCTGGCGAACCGTTTTCGGTTTCCGAATCCACCACCGCCAAGAGTCATGACGTCGACCACAATGGCGATCATAAGCAACAGTACTTCAAAACCTGAGATTCCACTCCCTATGACAAGAACGTACATGAGCGTCGTCCAGGGCATGAAGATAATGCCTAGAACCGGCCATATATTCGATCCAAAGGCTTCATTCCATCTGCTCGTATCGGCGATCCACCAGATGACGTTAGCTACCCTCGGTCCCAAAAAGGCCAGTATGGTGAATAAACAACACATCTCAGTATCCTCCTATGATTCAAAGAAGCTGCCGGTGAGAGTCGCTTGTCATCGCCTGGTAACGCGGCTTCCTGTCGCATCCCGACAGCGATGACAACAGCTCGCCGGCAAACTCGGGAAATAATTGTAAGCTCCAGAATTCAGCCTTCATTGATTCTCCACTCGACGCCACGACCGTACACGACGAATCTCGTCAAATAGCAATAGAAGAATCGCTGCGCCATTCAATCCAACAAAGATCGTGACTAGTTTTGTGATAGGCATCGTCGGGACAATGTCGCCATAGCCGATGGTCGTGAAGGTAATGACCACGAATTAAAACGAATCTAACCAGCTCCAGTCTTCCAACCAATGAAAAACTGCAGCAGAAATTGTGATGAACAGCGCGACGTAGATGAAAATCGGCCGGGCCTTTGGGTCCCGGAATAAATCTAGAAACAGGGTTTGCTCAAGCGAAAGGCGTCTTCTTCTGTTCTGGGAATTACTCAAGATGAACCTTCTCCTTGCTGAAAAGACCAACACCAGACATCTCGATTCGTCTTCAAGATGACCGGCGTTTAGCCCTCGGTCTCTTCGTGGTTCTTTGAATTACTTGGTTCCAGCCTATCATGCTCTTGGCGAGATGCCCATGCTCTTAGACCAACAAAAATGCCAAGGGCGGCGATGGGCAAGGCGATCCCAGCTCCTTGGGCGATGAGATCGACGTTCTCCCCTGTAAATACGACGCTTAGGAAATTGACAGCCAAAACAACAACGGTAACACCAATGAGGCTCGTCTCAAGCTCCTCAGTATTGTGAATCTGCAACCAGCCCGGGAATTCGATTTCTCCAATAAAGAGTTGGTAAAAACCAATCGAGGTGATATACAGTACGGTGCCGATCAGGAATGTGTGGACGTACTCCACCACCTCAACCATGATTGGTAAGTCATCGGCATGGGCTTCGACTTCAATGATTCCGAGCACCTCAGCTATTGCTTCAAAAATGACTCGAAGCAAGCTAATTCCGCCAAAGACAAAGAAAGTTGCGGCGGCGATTCCCAGACCAATTATAGGAATGATGATGAGATACCGTGTGGCAACAAAGAAACGTGACATGAAATCTCTCCCATTATGCTTACTGTTGGCAAACTATCGCATGTTCTCGGGCACTGGCACGGT
>JBARZW010000455.1:0-7781 GCA_049650305.1 Promineifilaceae bacterium (SeqCode) | reverse complement strand
CCATTTTGAGTCGCCCTGATGATGGTTTTGCTGCCGGTTTGTTCGCTGTGCGCAACTATTTTATCTTCGGTTTCATAAGGGAAAAGGGCGTAGTTGGCATTAGCGCGGCCGGCGGTTAGTCCTCCTGTACTGGCGATGAATAGCCAGTGATCAGCACTGCTAACCAGGCTCATGAAGAAAGGCGGCATCTGATCGTAATGGGAGATGCGGTAATACTTCTCACCTAGAAGATGAACGTAGCTCCCTGATATTGGCTTTGTTTGCTTGTATAGTGGGGTATTGCCAACCAGGATTTCTGTGTTTCCATCAGTCATAGGAACGAGATCCTTGTCTCGAGTTATTATCTAATAATGCGGATTTTTTTTCAGGGAACATTCCCATGTTCAAGGGCCAGGTTGTTATTACTTGCCGGTGTGGTCATTTGCTGATAGGCAGCCTGGACCAACGCAAGAATAATGATGGCCAGCCAGCTTGTGATATTATGATGCTTATGCATGACCCATTGATGTTTGCCAGTGACCAGGGATTATTGCCACCACCACGCCAGGCCCCATGTTCTCCTCCACAACCCTGCTCCTCATCCCCTCATCCCAGCGTTGTTGGGCCGCTCCTCCGTTCCAGAAAGTCGTCGATCCCATCCTGAACTGACTCGAATATATTCTCCTCGCCGATCTCCTCTACCGCCCCAATCACGTTCATCAGGTCTCGCACCGCACCTTTCACATGGGCCATGCCGAAGCGAATATCCAGCTTATCGAGATCTTCGTTGAGCTTGATCAGTTGGTCGACTCCGGTCGTGTCTATGTCATTAATTTCTTCAGCATTGACCAGCACTTCCTGCACCGGCTCGGCGGCCTCGGCAATATGGCGCCGGACCTCGCTGGAGAAGTAGTCGGCGTTGGGGAAATACAGCTCGGAATCAAAACGGAAGATGAGCAGGCCGGGGTAAGTCTTCGCTTCCGGATGGTGTTTGACATCTCGGAATGTCTCTTCGCCCGGGATTTTGCCTATCGCGGCCGTATTCGGCCGGCTAGTCCTGCGGATGATTAACAACAGCGAAATAACCACTCCCAATAAGACGCCCAAGAGAACGCCCACCAACAGCTCGCCCAGAAGGGTAGCCGAGGCGTACACGGACTCCGGCTTACTGATCCGGTACATGCGCCGGAAGTAGCCCAGATCTAACATGCCCATCATGGCCTGAATGACGATGGCCCCCAAGGTAGCCTGGGGCAGGTTCTGGAAAAAAGGCATCAGGAATACCAGAGTGAGCAGGACCAACAATGCATTGACCAATGAAACCATCTGCGACTTGCCCCCCGAGTCGACCACCACAGAAGTCCTGGACAGGCTGCCGGCGACGACGAATCCGGAGCTAAGACCGGATCCGAGATTTGAGACGCCCAATGCGACCAGCTCCTGGTTGGGATCAATCTCTTCGCCGGTCGTTGCCGCCGCCGCGTTGGCCGCGCCCAGCGACTCGGTATAGCCGACGAGAACGATGGCCATGGCGCCCCCTATTAGGGCGGATAGCTGGTCAAAGTTTCCGCCGGGCAAACCAATCGGTGGCAGGCCGGTTTCGATGGTGCCCACCACATCGACACCCGATTCTTCCAAATTGAAAACAGTAACAACCAGGATGGCCAATATCACCGTGATGAGGGCGCTGGGGGCTTTAGGAATATATCGTTTCAGAGCAAGGAGTAGGGCCAGGCTGGCAAAGCCGACCACGGTTGTCGCTAAGTTGGATTCGGGCAAACTCGTAATGATAACCCACAACTGCTCGAAAAAATTTCCGTCCCCACCCTCGATACCAAATAGCTTGGGAAGCTGCCCGACGATAACTATCAGGGCCAGTCCTTGAATGAAACCTTTCATCACCGGGTTGGATAGGAAGTTGGCCACCCAGCCCAATCGGAGCAGGCCGAAGATCACGAAAAGAACGCCGACAAGAAGGGCCAACGTGGCCGACAGGGCAATATAGTCATCAGTTCCCTGGGCGACGAGCGCCCCGACGGTGACCGCTGAAAGCACGACCGTAGCTGAGTCGGGCCCGACGCTGAGAGTGCGAGATGTGCCGAAAATAGCGTAGCCGACCATGGCCAGGGGCACGGTGTACAGACCATACACGGCCGGCACACCGGCGATTCCGGCATAGGCAAGGCCCTGTGGCACGGTCACCGCCCAAATGGCCAAACCGGCGATTAGGTCTGATCGCAACCAAGTCCGATCGTAGCGGGGCAGCCAGTCCAGAATTGGCACATGCCGCTGTAAAAAACCCCTCAACTATAAAGCTCCTGGTAAATTTCGCTCCACAGATCCTGATATGCTTTGGAGGCACGGGATGTGGGCGCGAAGGCATTTACCGGCTCGCGATAGATCCCCATCTGTTCGACATGAGAAAGATAAGGGATGACGCCCTGCAGCACACCAGTAAAGTTTTCCCTTGCCCATGTTGCCATATCACGATGCATTTTTTTTCGCCCGTCGACAAATGAGAAAAATGTATAGGCACTGTCTGAACGAAATCTGTTCTCCTTGAGGAAGGACAGTAATTGGGCGTGTGTTCGGACTGACAAAGTCGTAGGGATAAGTGGAACGAGCAGATTGTCAGCCGCGTTAAATATATTTTCAGCCAGGATGTTGATAGTGGGCGGGCTATCCAGGATGATCAAATCATATTCCGCCCTGAGCGGGTCAAGGATTTTATTAAGCTGTTGCTTTCGACTTTTTTGCTGGTTAAATGTGATATCAAGATTGCGATGGGTGAAATCGGCCGGCAGCAAGTCCAGATTCTCATAATCCGTGCCTTTGATGCTCCGGTCTATTTGTTTCCGCCCGGTGACCAGACCTTGTGCCTTGGGCTTGAGCCGTGGCTTAACTCGGAAGTAAAAGGTCGTCGAAGCCTGCGGGTCAAGATCGCATATCAGCGTTGAAAGGCCTGACTTGGCTGCCAGATAAGCTAGATTAACGGCTGCGGCCGTCTTGCCAACGCCGCCTTTGTTGCTGTAGAGTGCCAGGATCGTCATCGGGCGGCCTTCTTTCCTTTCGTGGCAAAGAGCCGGCGGAATAACACCTGGTTAGCCGGGGAGGCGAATTCCGTGAAGGTCTTGGCAAAGTTCGCCTTTTCCGCTTTCTGCTTGTAGTCAAGATTCTCGACCAGATATCCGGTAGCTACCAACGCCTTTCTTGACCCGGGATCGTCAATCGGAAGATCCTGGGCCATGTGCATCAAGTACTCCTGCTGGACCGACAGGTCATTGAATTCGCCGAGGTTGTCCTGCAATTTCTTTAGCTGCATTATCAGCCTTGCCATCCTTTTTCTTGGAAAGAGGCTGGTGAAAAATTCCATCAAGTAGCGCAACTTCTTGCATTCGATTCTCAGGGCATGTAGTAGCTCGTCTTGCGTATGGGTCAGGATGTAGTCGCCGTCTTTGATCACTCTTCGATATCGCTTGTAAATCCTCTTCCGGGCAAGGTCGACGATTGGGATGGCTGCATTCGCCGCAACTGTTTTTTTCGAGATGGGTTCATTCAAGAATTCCTCCCATTCTCTATGCATGCGTATATATTCACTCGATGAAAGGCTATCTATGACCTCTTCCAAGGCTTGTTCACGACGGACTCGCAAGTAATCAAACAATGGAACGATGTCTTCGCACATCGCCGCTGGGAGCCTGGCCTGGAAGTCGTTCTCGGAAAACAGGTAAACATCTAGATCCCGAAGCATGTTCGTACGCTGGCCCAAGGTTCTAAACTCTTTCTTAAAATGCTCAGTTACTTCTGCGGGGAACACATTCCTGATCTGACTCAACGCCGACCGTGTACGGCGGATGGCGATCCGGTAATCATGGAGAAACTCGGTGTCGATATCAGCCCTGATGCCAGCCTCATTGGCTTTCATGATCTCGAACAAATAACGCAGAATCACTTTTGTAGATATATCGGACCGCTTGTTGGGTTTGAGCCGTAAGTCGAACTTTCCAGAATAGCTGCCCGGTTTCTGCCCGGCTTGCTCGAGAGCGCTGAAGTAGAGATCTTCGATCATGGATGTTACTTGCCCTGCATGACCAAGATGTTTGGCCAACTTTCGTGAATATTTGGGATACCCACGGACTGACCGCAAGCTCAAATATGTTGCCAGGACAGGATCACTTTCCGGGTGAAACGTTCGCGCTTCGGTATAGACAAGACGCGCGACTGTTTTGTCATTCATGTTCAATATTCGATAAATTTTCGACGATGTATATATTTCGGCGAGTGGCAGAAGCGCTCGCATCTGAATGATGGACTTCAGTCGTTTGCCCAATAGGTTTTCAGGTAGATCCCAGGCGAATCCCGGCGATGAAGTGTATGTGAGGCCGTTCAATGATTCACCGTCGGATAAGTGGTCCAAGATGATCTCTTGACCTGAGTGTCGCAGTGCCAGTGATTGATTAAACAAGCACCAGTCAAAGGTATCGTAGAATGTCCATTTCTCAGAGATGAGCGGTTCCACCTTGAAGGAGAATTTATCTACCAGAAGTTGATCGATCTGACCTCTCTCGTATTCAGCTGGTAATCTGATGTGCAGGATGCTTTTCAAAACAAGTTCTTCCTATTTCGTGCTATTCTTTTTGGTTTCTTTGCTTGATCTACCCTCAGCACCCTTTGCTTTTGTAGATTTTTTCTTCTTGGTTTTCTTTGTAGACTTTTTCCCTTTCTTAGCTTTCTTAGCCTGCTTTGGTTTTTTTACCTTCTTTGATTTCTTGACCTTCTTTGACTTCTTCTTGGATTTCTTTTTTGGCTTCTTTTTGGCCTTAGACGCATCCTCTTGTTGTTCAGTAGCTTCATCAACAGGCCCGGCCGTTTCCTCTGCATCCGGCAACTCTTGTTGAACTTCTGCCGAACTTAGGGACGCGTCAGAATCCTCTTTCTGCATTTGATTCAGCAACTCTTCCGGGAAAATGGACATCTGGTCTTTGTGGAACTTGCCAAGCCAATACTGCACCTGTCTTTTCGTGAGTCCGGCCTGGCGGCTGGCTTCGGCTTGTGAGGCACCCTCGTCGATGACTAATAGCGCCTGTGCTCGCCAACTATGAGGTGGTTCCTTCGTAGCGATCTGACCACAGATGGCTCGTTCTTCAGAGCTTAGCAATCTGTACTCGTTTTCTGGATTTTCGGATTTTGTTGTCATCGGATATTTCTCCTAAAACTCTTTCACCTCGGCGGGGGAAAGAGAAGTAAACGTCATGACGAGAATTGATATTGGCGGTCAAGCTGTTGGACCTAGGGACTCTTCAGGACTCTGACTGGCAACCTCTGATAATATAACGCTTCGTGGCCTTTCGCACCAACGGGCTCCATGGATTCTTGATCTTACTTCTTGCCCTTCTTCTTGCCCTTCTTCTTACCTTTTTTCTTATCTTTCTTTTTGGCCATTATTTACTCCATTTACAAACTATTCTTATCGAAGGTCGTAAATCTTCTTTCTGAAATGCCAGTTCTGGTATACCTGCTTGAATAGCCAACAGCTTGACCGCCTACTCTGAGGTTAGCGACGATCGCTAGTCCTCGACGGAATAAATCACGGGTAAACAACCGGAACAAAATTCAGCTCGGAAAAATCCGGATGCCGGTAATCGCCTGCATCTTGACGAGGGGGCAGCTTTAATGGCTCAGGTGTTAAATCCTCATAGGGGATCAGGCTGAGCAGGTGGCTGATGATGTTCAGACGAGCGTGTCGCTTCACATTGGAGTCGACGAGATACCAGGGCGCATGAGGGGTGCTGGTATTAAAGAGCATGGAATCGCGAGCTCTGGAATAATCCACCCATTTGGAGCGTGCCGTTAGATCCATCGGACTGAGCTTCCAGCGGCGGCGGGGATCGTTTATCCGCTGTTGGAAACGCACTTCCTGCGTTTCGTCTTCTATATCCAGCCAGTACTTGATCAGCTTGGTCCCTGAGCGGGTCAGCGCCAGTTCGAAGCCATTCACCGTAGCCATGAACTCGGCGTACTCGTCGCCGGTGGAAAAACCCATTACTCGCTCCACGCCGGCCCGGTTGTACCAACTTCGATCGAAGAGCACCATCTCGCCAGCCGAGGGTAGATGGGGCACATAACGTTGGAAATACCATTGGGATTTTTCTTTTTCTGTTGGCGTGCCGAGCGCTACAACGCGAGCCACGCGAGGGCTGAGCCGGTAGGTGATGCGTTTGATGGCCCCGCCTTTGCCGGCCGAATCACGACCCTCAAAGATGACGGCGATTTTGAGTCCCTTGTGTTTGATCCAGCCCTGGAGTTTTACCAGCTCTATCTCCAACCTGGCTAACTCACTTTCGTACTCTTTACGCTTCATCTTCTTTGGTTTTTCATCTTTATGATGATCGTTCTTGTGCTTTTTCGACATGGTCAAGTCTTCCTTGTTTCAAATGAAGAACCCCGTTCCTTCAAGATTTCACGGATCGAGCAATGGAATCTGATCCAGGCAATCAACGGTTGATATTTTGAATTCAACAAAGTGCCAAAGTCGCTGATTGCTCGAGCAAATGCGGGTTAGAGACTCGTGCGGTTTTCAAACCCGGAACCCGCATTTGCCTAATCAGGCGCCACAACAAAATTATGTTCCCAACATCTGCTTCTTTTTGGCTTCAAATTCTTCTTCGGTGATGATGCCCTGCTCTTTGAGCTGGCCTAGCCGCTCCAATTCATCATCTAGTTCCAGCATCTGGCCGGCGGCCTCATTTACATGCTCATGCTCCAGGGCTCTCTGAAGGTTCGCCTCCGCCTCTTTGGAGAGTGAGGTCTGGTAGACGGTCCCGCCAAACTGCTCCATCTCTGGCAAAACCTTATCTCGCGTCATCTTGATGACCAAAAGGAATAAGGCCGAGTCGCCGGTTTCCAATGATTCGCCGACTTCCTTCATGAATTGGTTATCGATGCCTATATCGGTCCTTTTGCCAATCAGGCCACTCAACAGCGCGGTAGCCAGACCCCAGAAAAGAGGTCCTCCAAAGATGAGACCAATCAGGAAGCCCCAGAAGAAACCAAACGATACGGCTGTACCGGTGCGTTGGCTCTCCAGAGTTTGCTTGATTTTAACCTTGCCTTTCTCATCCATTGTGGCAACTGCGGCATCCTCCAACTCGATCAACTGCATTTTCTGGAGTTCGCCTAGTTTAGCCAGCGCATCGAAAGCTTTATGGCCCTTGTAGGTAATAGCTAATAAATCACTCATCGGTTTCTCCTTGTTCATTAAATAGATTATATTGATAGGCAATCAACGGTTGAAATTTCGAATACTGCGGAATGCCAAAGGTGCTGATTGATCGAGCGAATACCGGCATAAACACACTGGCTTTCCGAAGTTCTAAACCGGCATTTGCCTATGCTGCGATCGGGGCGAAATGCCATACAATTACTCTTTATTGATTAATATTATATATCGTCTGACCTCCAGTTCGTTTCCGAGCATCTTCATCGTCGCCGGTTGATGAACTTCAGGATCTCCATAACCCACAGTGCGATTTGGATTATTGAGTGTACTCACAAAGATTCTCCTAAGATAATTATCAAGCTACCATTACTGGGACCGCTTTTTAGTTAACCGCAATAACAACTTGAGAACCTCACTAACAAGAAGAAAGAACACGACGGCAATCAGACAGATGCCCCATTGCTGCAAGGTTAGTGGTTCAGTTTCAAAAACCCGCTGGAATAAGCCAATTTCGGTGACCAAAACCAGGATGAGCAATATCCAACCATAAGCCAACCACAATTGTCGATTGGTGAAGATTTCC
>JBARZW010000454.1:0-4776 GCA_049650305.1 Promineifilaceae bacterium (SeqCode) | reverse complement strand
GGGGTACCAGCAGCTGTTGCCAATGGGGCCAGATTGGGGAAGGTAGATCTTCCAGGGATTCAAAGGCTTCCAGGCGCTTGCCCATGAGCGACGCAACCACTCTCTTGAGCATCCCCTCTCCCAGCAAAGAAAAGAGCTTGACGGCTTGGAGGTCATCCGCTGCCCAGGACAAACCTTGATCGATAGCTTGAGCTAACAGGATACCCGCCTTCCCCTCGTTGAGCACGTCAAACCTGGGATCAACGTTTGCCTCGGCCGGGTGAGCCCGCAGGAGTTCAGTGGATAAGCTATGAATCGTGCCGATTCGCGCCGCGTCAAGCCGGCTGTAAAGATCTTCCCACCGCCTGCGTTCATCCTGGGCCATGTCATGTCCATCGAGGAATTCGCGCATGACAGCCCGAACCCGGTTTCGCATTTCGCGCGCGGCTTTCCGGGTGAAGGTGATGGCCACGATCGACCTCAGCGGAATCCCGTCCGCTAGAAGAGAAAGGTAGCGGCTAACGAGAGTTCGCGTTTTACCTGTGCCCGCGCCCGCGGTTACCACGATATCTCGTCCCCGAGACTGGATTGCCGGCAATTGCTCTTCGTTTGGCTCCATGGCGACCACGATGTTGTGTATCATCCTACCTCCAGATCCCCGGATGGAAACTCCAGCAGAAGGCGGCCGCTGGACAGTAGTCAGGACAACCATCGGGCGGTGGTCGGGGCACGAAGTAGCCCCCTCGAGCCCCATGAACTGAGGCCCAGGCGTGGAATAAGGCCTTGTCGATAGCTTGTGACGGGCCATAACTGCGAAGGGTTAGCGGGCTAGGTTTGGCGTGTTTGACATGCCAGTAGAAACCATCAACCGGCTCTCCTAGATCCAGGGCGTCGCGAGCGGCTAGGGCATAGAGGGAGAGCTGGATCTTATCCCCCTTCTCGAGGGATTGCTTGGTGTACTTATAGGGTCCGGCTGTCTTGTAGTCGATGATCCGGAACCGGCCTTGTGGATCCCGATCAAGACGATCGATAACCCCATTGAGGAGGAACTGGTCGTTGCCATCCCGGACCGTCAAGGGATTTGCCCTAGAAAACCTGAGTTCAAAATGGACCGGGACGAACTCTCCCTGTAATTCGGCCATCGCTCTTATGGAGCGTTCCACATTTCTCGTAATCGCTTCCCGGGTTTGGTACCACCAGGCGGTTTCTCGAAAGCCCTGGGTTCGTGGTGCGTCGTCTAGGACCCTACCGGCAATAGCCGGGAGGAGGGCTAGTAGCTTTTCAGGATCTGTGCGCTCGGAGCTCTCAAGGGCTTGGTATAGACGCTGAAGAATCTGGTGGTAAATGGTCCCCAATTGGGCGACATCTAATCCTTCAGCCGGTTCCTCACGGCGTTCAAGCTTAAGAACGCGACCGACATAGAAGGAATAAGGACAGCTGTGATAGCTCTCTAGACGACTCGGGCTCCAGTGGTGGTTGGCGTCGAATTTCTGGGCGAAGGACATGGCCTGACTGGTTAAATCGCCGTTGAATTGTGTTCGCGTTCCTGAAAAACGGAGCTCGAAAATGTGGGAGGTCTGCACCATAATTGACCATCGCCCCGGTTCAATATCTTCTAAATAGGTCATAGCGGGCGGAACATGAGGATGGGCGATCAGGCTTTCGACGAGTTCTGGAAGAGAGGCCGCTTGATCCGGTGTGGGTGCACTCTCACTGGTCAGTGAGTCGGGCTGGATATGAACTAAGCGACGAATCTCCTCCCAAAAAGGCGACGCCTGCCATTCGGCCCCACTGTCCGCCAAACGCGGGCGAGTCAGCAACAGGCTCTCATTTGGACGTGTGATGGTCTGGTAAAAGTACTCTCTCTCGAAGCTCTCGATCGATGAATTAAGCGGCAACTTATGGTTAGAACGTAATTGATTTCGGTCTGATTCCCACAGGAAGGGATCTTCAACATAGGTGGCGGGGAATCCACCCTCAGCCATGCCCATCACGGCCACAGCCCGGAAGGGAAGGCCACGCGCGTCTATCACATCGGCGACAAAGACCTTTTCACTGCCCGGATCCTGGGGTGGGCTGTAGAATGCGGTATCTACCATGCCTGTCAACTCGAGAACGAACTGACTATAGTCAGCCTTTTGATGGTGACCAAGGGCCTCCTCAACCCAAACCATACTCCTGAGAATCTCTTTTAGAGCGTATAGGGCATGCACATCAGCGATGGCAACCGGATCGTCCTGGTTCTTGGCGGGATCCCAAACATTGAGAAAGAGGTTCTCAGCCCGGTCTCTATCCTTAGGTGGCACTTCGGGGGCCGGACCAAGGAGCCCGTCGAGCCATTGGACAAAGTCGTGGTAGGTGCGTTTGCCTAAAGGTGGTTCGATGAGCTTTTGAAACGCTCTGAATTTGGTGACTAGATCCTGGTTGCGGTTGGCATCCTTCTTTTCATCTTCTCCTTCGAATTTCCCTGGCGCTGAAGCCTCTATCGATCTGACTAACTCGTTCCATTGCTCCAGACCACCTATCACTCGTCCCGCCCGGGCTTGTGCATCGAGCATTTCGGCATCCTCCGGTGTAATAGCACCGGATAATTCATTCTGTGGCAGTATCGTGGACGCCCAATAGAAATATGGCGTTCGCCAGGCATTGATCACTCCATACCGTGGAAGCGCTGGGCTGGGGTCTGACTCGGAAAGGGGAAGGGACAGGCTCAGCAGATCGAGGATGGCCACAATGGCCGGGTTGGATCTGAGAGGCGATCCTCGGCTGAGGTGAATGGGTATCCCAAACTCGGCCGCTGTTTGGACGATGAAAGATCGATAGGGAGTGATATCGCGCGCCAGTAAGGCCACATCGCCCGGTCGTAGGCCATTGTGGACAATCCTCTCCTTCAGCCAGCGAAAGGCCGCTCTGACTTCAGCTGCTCGATCGGGGGCGGCAATCAAGGTCACAGCTTCCCCGGCATTCAATTGGGCCGGCGCATCTGCGAATAGATGTTTCTCCAGATGATCGAAGAGGTATGAACGCGAGATAGTCCATGGATTAACCCAACTGGAACGATTCTGCAGAGGTTCGGCCGTGACTCCCAGTGCTTCTTCGAGACTTCGCCGCGTTTCTTGAAATCGTTGGAAAGTGGGTCGATCAACTCCTGCTTCAGCTTCTTCGGTTGGAATGGTCAGGGTCACGATCGTCTCCTCAACCCTCGTCGAGAGAATCTGTAACATGGCCAATTGGACTTCCGTGAAATTATCAAACCCGTCCACAGCCAGCAGGCGCCAATCTGAGGCAATGTCAATGGCCTCGTTCTCCATCGCTTCGACGGCTAACCAGCCCCGACCCGGATCGTCAGCCCACTTCAGCTTATGCAGATAGTCCTGGTAAGCCTCATAGATAGACCCCAGTTCGTGAAGTCTTGGAGGATCTCCCAGTGCTTCGACCGCCTGGAGAAACTTGTCAGGCCAGATCCTCGCTGCTTTCAGATCGTCGAATATTCTGACCAGTTCTTTGACGAATCCCGACCTGTTGATGAGGGGTTGATAATGGTCCAGTTTTTGCTGGCTGACTACGAAGCGGACCAACTGGTAGCGGATAGTGTCCGATAGCAGGATGTAGTTCTCGGCTGAGGAAGAAAGACAATCGGTATATATTTCGGAGAAGGTCACCGTTCGGACGCCCAGCGCTCCCCCAGCCTCTGCCAGACGTCGGCGCAAGGCATACCTATGGGCTGTGGCAGGGATCAGGATACGGGGCTCAGCATCTAGCTGCTTCGCCTTGCTCTTAGCCTTCTGTAAGATATATCCAGTCTTGCCGGAAGCGGCAGGCGACAGAAGAATGCGGTTGGTCAAAGCTCAATCCCTCCATAAAGATCACAGAAGCAGCTTGACAGCGTTTATTATAAGCCCGGATGGAATCAATGGCGATGCGGGGGCGAACAGAGGAAGGAAAGAGCCGAATGATCAGGCGTGACGGTCGATCTGGCATCAACCAAGGCTGACTTCGCCGGTAACCAGGAAGCCGATGCCGGCTATGACGAAGGTGATGCCAAAGAAAAGCAGAGCCGCACCACAGACGATCAACACGACTCGATATACCCTGGCGCTAAATAGCGTCCGGCCGGATCCTGTCAGCCAAGCCAACCCTGTCAACCAACCCAAATCGGTCGACCAATGTACGACGAATAGGATCGTGAGGCCGAGCGCTCCCCAGGCGAGGGCTTGCTCAATATACAGGGGTGTTACCAACGCCCACCAGATCCACCAATAGGGATTACTCACCGTTACTACCGAGCCGGTTGGCACCAGTCCAAGCCTAGACTCTTTAGCTACATCGCCCTCCAAGCTCAAACGGTGATTCCAAGCACCAAAGCCCATCCCCCACCCCATCCAGGCGAGGAAGAGACCACCCACGAGTGCTATCAGGCCGATTACAACGGGCTGCTGCAGTATAGCCTGGCGACCATACCAGAGAATGAAGGCAATGGCGGCGACGTAGACGATTTCTATCAGACCATGCCCTATCGCGAGGCGAAAACCGGACCATTTTCCACGGCGCGACCCTTCGACAATGGCCATCGTTGTCAAGGGACCTGGCGATAAGGCTCCGGTTAGACTGATAATGAAAAATGTGCCAAGTAACTGAAACATATGTTGTTGCCTATGGCCAAAGGGCAGTTTACGAGAAATGTTCTTGAATGGAAACAGTCAATGGATGCTGAGTGAAGGTTAGAGGGTGGCCTCATTGTCTGGGAAACTAGGAGCGTCTTGCCCGACATTTTGTAGGCGGGAGCGCATATGTGTA
>JBARZW010000453.1:0-28310 GCA_049650305.1 Promineifilaceae bacterium (SeqCode) | reverse complement strand
GAATCGCTAAGCGCAAGCCAACGGCAAGGGCGATCAAAGCTCCGACGATCAAAACGACATTCTGCACTGAAGCGAACTGCCGCGTAATGCGATTGGATTGCAGCTCTCGTCCATCAGAGGTAAAGCCGATTGCCGCTAGTTGATGAACACCCCCCTCGTAGTCACTAGTGGTAAATTTGACGCTGAAAGGCGGCGACCTATCCTCACCAATTAACCGATCATCAATGTAAAATTCGACGCGATTTAACTCATCGGGACCGTCCACTTTGATGGAGAATCTCCCCTGGATCTGTCCACCGAGACCAAAACCCAGATCTCGGCTCAGTCTAATATCAACCGGTGTCGACTCTTGAGCATGGGCACTGATTACCCCGGGCTCAAATTCGCTACAAGCCCAAAGTACAATCAATAACAGAACAATTCGACCTTTCATTGGCACTATTACCTTATACCTTAGAGTAAATCGGACCATTAGGGGCGATATTTTATGTAAAGATACTATGACCTTCGTACCTATGCTAACTCACGTCGCCTACTATGATGCTGCAAGATTTCTCGGATCTACTCCTCGGGACGAGCAACCGGCGTAAGAAAATCTGCAGCCACCCAACCCTCTACCCCATCGTCCAGCCTTATTTGCCACCAGAAGAGGTCGCTGCCCTCTGCGGGACCATCGATCACCAGTAACAGCACGCCTTCGTCTACCAGCTGGATTCGAATATTATCGGTGCTCGGTCCACCCCGTAGTATTACGCCCACCCCTTCCGTATTCACAACCTGGGCGAAATACCCAATGGTCACCTCTTCAGGGGGAACTGCCAAATCTGGCGTAGGTGGTGGCGTAAAAGTAGGAATCGCCGTAGTGGTTGGAAGCGGGCGAGTCCCAGAAGGAACCGGAGTAGGAGGTGCGGTCAGGCGGATGATCGTTGGGGTCGGCAAAGAGGTGGATAGTGGCTCGCGCGATAACAACAAGTTGACAAGCAAGAAAGCCATCAGAATGCCAATCGCCGTCACCACAATACCCATACCAAGCCACAACCATGGTATGGGCTCTCGTTTAGCTTGTTGCCGGCGACGTTTCCGAAAGCGTTCTAAACCTTCGATATGCCGCTTTCGGTCATCCGGTTGGCGGCTTTGACCCATCGTAATCTGTTGATTCTAGTATTAGTAAAGTTAGATCGTCAAAGGCCGGTGATGTCCCACTCCAGCGATCCACATCGGCGACGAGAGTGTCTACCAGCTCTTGGGCTGTTAAGCTCTGATTTGCTTCAAGGATACTCGTCAAGCGACCATAGCCATACTGCGCGCCAGAATCATCCGTTGCGTCAGGTACTCCGTCGCTAAATAGGACAAGACGGTCACCGGGCTGTATTACAAACGAGAACTCTTCAAGCTCCAGCATTGGTATCATTCCAAGAAAGCGACCGTGTCCTTCCAAACGAAGCACACCTTCACCGGGCCGTATTAGGAGAGGTCGTTCGTGTCCGGCTACGATATATCTCAAAATCCCTGTCGACCGATCCAACACCCCGTAAAATGCCGTCACGAATATATCTGCTGAGGGAGCAATGTCTATAACTCCCTGGTGAACGGCTAGCGCGACCTCGGATGGATTAAACGAGCGCCTGCTTTCGACCATAAACAGAGTTCTGGCAACGGCCATAAAGAGGGCCGCTTGCACACTTTTGTCAGCCACATCTGCCAGGAGCAGGGCAACATTATCTTTGTCCAGTTCGATGGCATCGTAAAAGTCGCCGCCCACCTGTCTCGCGGGCTCGATCATCGCCGCAAAATTATAGTCTGGGTAATCAGGTAGGTCCGTCGGCATCATAGTACGCTGAAGTTTGGCCGCGATCTCGAGCTCATGCTCAATTCGCTCTTTCTCAACGAGGTCTTCCTGGGCTGCCTGTAACTCCTTATAGGCCTCGCTCAGTTCCTGGTTCTTGGTAGTCAGGTCCGCAATGGCCAGCCTGTCATTTGAGCGCAACATATCTAGTACGTGCCTCATAAGTGTGTAAGCGACTGAGGGGCTGTTGCTCAGAACCGTATCGAACACTTCCTCTGTTATCTCGAGAACTGTAACTTGCGTTATGGTGACGCAATTAGCTATGCGAGGCGTGTCGTCCATCAAGCCCAATTCACCAAAGTACTCCCTGGGTCCCAAGACTGCAAGCAGCCTTTCTTGACCATCTTCGAGTTCTTGTGTAATAGCTACGCGCCCTTCGACTATGATGTAAAAAGTATGCTCGACAGCGCCTTGAATGCAGAGGGTGGTCTGAGGCGGATAGACCTGCATCTCGGCAACCTGGCGCAACGTGTCTAGCGCGGTGTCATCCAGTTCGCGGAAAATGCTTTTAAAGATACTGGTTGTGCCGGTTTTCATAATCAATCACTCGCACCATTCAATTTTGGATATCCCAGCTAGGATAGTAGCACGATCCATGAGATGGTCATCCCCTAAGTCAGAACAGATTTGTCTACATCTCTCATCACATAGGAACGCAGATCATTCACGGCCCAGGTGTTAACCACATCGGCTGGCGAAGCCCATCCTCGTTGGGCAGTCGCTACACCATAATGCAAGAAATCGTAATGTTCTTCATGATGTGCATCGGTGTTGATTGCCAGTTTCACGCCCAGATCTATTGCCCTTCGCACGTGACTGTCGCGAAGGTCCAGCCTGGATGGATTTGAGTTTATCTCTAGAATCGTACCCCATCTGGCCGCTGCACGAAATACTTCCTCTAGATCCAGATCCATCGGAGGCCGGTCTGGCAGCAGGCGGCCGGTTGGATGGGCGATTATGTCAACATGAGGGTTAGCGATCGCCCTTATAAGCCGCGGCATTATCACCTCTCGCGGTTGGCGTAGGCTCGAATGCACGCTGGCTACAACTAGATCGAGATCAGCAAGGACTTCGTCTGGAAAATCTAGTGATCCATCGGCCTTAATCTCCACCTCGGTTCCATGCAACACGGTAAAATCCGGTCCCATCGCCTCGTTAACTTCTTTGACTTCGTGCTTCTGTCTGCGTAACTCGTCTAGATTGAGGCCACTAGCAATACCCAGGCTGACCGAGTGATCTGTAATCGCAATGCAACGAAGCCCCCGCCTGTTCGCGGCCTGGGCCATCTCTAAGATACTCAAGTGTCCATCTGACCAGGTAGAATGAACATGTAGGTCAAGTTTAATTTCGTTCCGCTCAACCAGCTGAGGCAATCCGCCACCAATGGCAGCCTCGATTTCACCCCGATCCTCACGAAGCGCTGGTGGTACATAGGGCAATCCGAGGATTTCGTATACTGATGTCTCCTCTGCACAAAGGATTTCGGCTTCATCTGCCAGCGAGACGAATGCGTGTTCGTTCAGACTTAAGCCTTTCTTAAGAGCCAATTCTCGAAGTCTGACATTGTGTTGTTTACTGCCTGTAAAGTATGAGAGCAAAGTGCCCCATCGCTCAGAAGGTAATACACGAAGATCTACTTGAATGCCATTTAGTAGAACAATGCTGCTCTTGGTCGGACCATGACCAAGTATGGATTCGACCTGATCCTGATGGACAAAATAATCCATGACAGGCTCCGAATCAACCGCTGCAACAAGAAGGTCGATGTCTCCTGTCGATTCTTTCATTCTACGAAGTGATCCGCCCACAGCGGCCTTTTCGATACCGGGCAAAGTGCACAGAGCATCCAGCATGCTCTGTGCGATCGGCCACGCGGTACCTAAGGGAGTTCTTTCATCACCAAAACGGGCGAGGGCTTCGATTCCTGCAATTATCTTAGCCTCTGACTTCGCACCCATACCTGGCAATGTGCGCAGTTTTCCCTCGGCCGCGGCCTGAGCCAACCCATCTACTGTCGAGATATTCAGCGCCCGGTAGATTTGCCCGACTCGCTTTGGTCCCAGCCCTTCAACCCGCAGCATATCAACGAGAGATGGAGGAATTTCCTCGGCCAGTTTCTCATAAAACTCGAGCCGGCCGGTGGTTAGCATCTCCTGGATTTTCAGCGCCAAGGCAGCTCCGATTCCCGGAATCGACGTGAGCTCACCTTCGTCGTTAAGCTGACGTAAATCGCGACTTAGTTCCCGGATATTCTCGGCCGCGCGCTGATAGGCAAGGATTCGGTGAAATTGATCGCCTCGTATTGAGAGCATTGCCGCTACTCGCTCAAACATCTCGGCGATCTCTCGATTGGTCATCGACCTGATTATACCTTAGCCTCCGAGGGTATAAAAACGGAGGCACTAAATGATCAATACCGTGTACCGTGGCAAGTCAACTTGTGAAGTATCGATCTACAATGGATTTGAAAGTTATGAGAACTCGGGATTTCCCCTATTGCCATGCTATCCAAGCCATGTTAATATTCACGCGCGCACATCGCGCAGATGCTGTCCTGATTGTTCTATCTTTAAAGGAGAAGAGAAGATGAACAAGAAACCCTATTTACTTATCGTATTTCTCTTGCTGTTCGGCCTCCTGTTGGTGGCTTGTGGCGCAGAGACCGAGGAGGCTACTGAGATACCGGAAGTTGTAGAACCGGCTCCCGAGCCCACAGACGAGCCGGCTGTTGAACCAGCTCCCGAGGCAACTGAAAAGCCTGCGCCCGAGGCGACTGAAGAGCCTGCGCCCGAGCCGACGGAAGAACCGATGGAAGAGGCTGAACCTCTCATCATCGGAACGACTGACAGTTGGTCAAGCTTCGAGCCGGCCTGGGTGTATAGTTTCCATGACTGGGAACTCTTCCACCAATGTGCCGATGGTTTGCTCAACGCCGTACCTGGTTCTGCTGGAGAGGTTTATCCCGCTCTGGCTGAGAGCTACGAAGTGAGCGACGATGGCCTCGAGTATACATTCCACCTGAGGGAGGGCGTGACCTTCCCCGATGGGACGCCTTTCGACGCCGATGCGGTTATGTTCACACTCGACCGCATCGGACCAATTGATGAAATGGAAGGCGCGAATGCTGGATTCCTCTATACGGCCTATGCCGAGGGCGCGGAGAAGATCGACGATATGACCGTAAAGGTCACTTTTAGTGGTCCTTACGCGTTCGCACCTCAGCTTGTTGCTACGAATGTGTGGAAAATCGTTAATCCGAACGCCTACTCAGCCGATGAAGCTGGAACTGTAAACCAGGCTTGTGGAATCGGCCCCTATGTCCTCGAGAGCTTCACGGAAGGCGAGGAAGCAGTATTTGTGGCCAATGAATCCTACTACGGCGATGCACCGAATGAATCAAAAGTTATCGTTCGCTACTTTGCCGAGTCACCAACAATGGCCCTGGCTCTGCAAAATGGCGAGATCGACATCGCCTGGAAGAGTCTGGCTCCCGCGGACTTTGGTGCGCTAGCTGGAGCCGAAGGTGTTGTCACAGAGACAGCCGGTGGGACCGAGATTCGCTATATCACCTACAACTCAACGACGCCGCCATTCGACGATGCCAACGTTCGCCTTGGCTTAGCCATGATGGTAAACCGTGAAGAGCTTGGTGATTTGGCCTGGCAGGGGATCAAGGTTCCTCTCTTTTCAATGGTTCCGCCAGGATTCCTGGGTCATAAGCCGACATATGAAGGCACAGAGGATATGGAAGCAGCGAAAGCACTGCTGGCCGAGGCTGGATTTACCGAGGACAACCCGCTGGTTATGGATCTTTGGTACAGCCCAACCCACTATGGTGATACAGAACCAGACGTGGCCGCCGTGCTCAAGCAACAGCTTGAAGCAAGTGGTGTTGTCGAGGTAAGCCTCCAATTCCTAGAGTGGGCCGCCTACCGCGATGCCGGTCGCGCAGGCGAGCTCCCATTCCAGCTGCTTGGCTGGTATCCGGATTACCTGGATCCCGATAACTACACCTCTGTCTTCGCCCATTCACCGGCCGCTTGGTCAGGATCATACTACGACAATCCCGAGATGGATGCGTTGTTGGACGCCCAAGGCGTAGAACTTGATGAAGATACTCGTATCGAAATCCTAGGCGATATCCAGGATTTGTGGGTGACGGAAAGTCCGTTTGTACCCCTTGGACAGGGTAAGCTCGTTGTTGGTTATCGCGACAACATCGGCAATGTCGTGCTCGATCCGTTATCCCTATTCCACTACTTCCTGATAGAGAAGGATTAATCCTGACAGCTAGTTGCCGTGTATAGTAACTGAGGGGCTCGAACAAATATCTACGTTTGAGCCCCTTTTCTTAATCCGCCTCTTTCACGTGACAAAGTATTCCATCTCGAGGTAACCATGTCAGCCGGGCTTCGCCGCTACGTCGTCGTACGCATCTTACTGACCATACCCATGCTGCTGATCTTGGTTACAGTGGTGTTTTTTGTGCTGCGAGTCATCCCTGGCGATCCAGCCGTAGCCATCCTCCGGGAAGGAGCTTCTGAAGAACAATTGGATAGCTTCCGAGCCGCGGCCGGTCTCGATGTGCCTATCTACGTTCAATACTTTAGATTCGTTGGTGGTCTTATTCGTCTTGATTTCGGCGAGTCGATGACCCGCCACATACCCGTCATCGAAGAGATCAAAACCTTCTTCCCTGCCACGCTCGAACTCGCCCTCTTTTCTATGTTTGTAACCGCAACCGTCGGTATCGCCGCTGGCTCCTACGCAGCCAAGCACCGGAAGAAAGGACGGGACTACGGCATCAGGATATCGAGCATTATCCTGTATTCCATTCCCATTTTCTGGCTCGGAATAATGTTTCAAATGGTCTTTGGCGCTCAGCTGGGATGGTTACCAGTTGCAGGACGGCTCAGCGCAGGTAACGCCCCAGAAAACACGATCACTGGCCTCTACACGATCGATGCCATACTGACCGCCGACTGGAATCTCTTTAAAGATGCCATTCGTCATCTGATTCTGCCCTCCATTACTCTAGGCCTGGTTTTGGCTGGCATCTTCATACGACTAACACGGGCCAACATGCTTGATAGCCTTGAACAAGATTACATCACTGCGGGCAGAGCTCGGGGCATCAAGGAAAGGGTTCTGGTATACAAACACGGTCTTAGAAATGCATTTATTCCTATTGTAACTTTATTAGGCCTTCAAGCGGCTCTGCTCCTGGCGGGAGCGATATTGACCGAGACAACCTTCTCCTGGCCCGGGTTGGGACGCCTGGTCGTTGATCGCATCTATGATCGCGATTTTACTACCCTGCAGGGCAGCATCCTGTTCTTTGCCCTGTTAGTCGCCACCGTCAGCCTTGTGGTCGACATCCTGTACGGTTTTCTTGATCCCAGGATTAGATATTAATTGTGAGCGTCTCTACCGAACAGGAAATCCCCGTCTACGAACCAAAACCGCTGGTCGATGATGACATTGGCCTCTTGCGCCGGTTCTTCCGCGGCCGGATATGGTACGGCAGTGAGTGGTATATCACTGTTTTCGGCGGCCTAATCCTGGTAATCGTAGCCACCGTCACGATTTTAGCGCCGATTCTTGCTCCTTATGACCCCAATGAATTTGTGGGCGCGCCTTTTATTCCGCCCTTGGGCGGTCCCCAAGCGTTGCTAGCCAGGTCGGGTAGGAGCCCAGTTTCACCGGGTGACGATCTGTCAGAACAAGTAATCGGCGTGGTGCGTAATCAAAATAGCGTTAATGTCGCAAAAGAGATGGACCTCGAACGCCAAAGGTATACGAATCAGGAGGAATTGATCGAAGGTCTCCAGAACGGAGAGGTCGACCTCATCTTCGTAGATGCAAACATTGCTTCTGAGCTATTGGAGTTTAACCCTGATCTGGAACTGGTGGCCGAAGGTTTCGGCCGTATCTATGCCTTGGGAACAGACAATCTTGGTCGTGATATAACAAGCAGGCTTATATGGGGAGCTCGAACAGTGCTCAGCGTCGCCATTTCATCAGCTTTGTTATCATCTCTGATAGGTATCCCGTTGGGTCTCATCAGCGGTTTTGTGGGAGGAAAGTTGGATCGTGGGCTGTCGCTGGTCATGGACAGCATCTATTCATTCCCCGGCCTCTTGCTTGCGGTCGCCCTGGCAGCCATGTTAGGCCCAAGCCTGGTGAACGTGGCCATAGCCATTTCAGTCATCTACATACCTACATTTTACCGGGTTGTTCGCGGGCAAGTCTTATCAGCAAAGGAAGACCTTTATATAGAGGCTGCTAGAAGCCTGGGCGCCACGAGGACCTCCATCTTACGCCGCTATATTTTTCCCAACGTAATTCCTTCTGTGGTTGTTGTGTTCTCGTTGAATATCGCCGACGCCATTCTGACCGCGGCTGGTCTAACCTTTATCGGTCTGGGTCTTCCGCCGGATGTACCCGATTGGGGATATGACCTAAGTAAAGGACATCAATTTATCGTCGCTGGGAGATGGTGGATGATCACCTGGCCCGGTCTGCTTATTGCTCTGGTCGCTGTTGGCTTCAGTCTGTTAGGAGAGGGTTTAAGCGAGATTCTAAACCCCCGTTTAGCTAAAGGCTAATCATGAGCGATATACTCCTCAGCGTCCGAAACCTGTCTGTCGACTACAACACGCGCCTTGGCGTCCTTGATGCGGTAGACAACGTGTCCTTTGATATCAAGCGCGGTGAAGTTCTCGGCCTGGTTGGGGAATCCGGCTGTGGTAAATCTACGTTGGGTAAAGCTCTGTTGAGAATGATCCCAGAACCCGGGAGCATAACAGACGGGGAACTCATTTTTTTCGGTGGTCAGGACACCTGGTTCGAAGGCACCGACCTGATGCTGCTGAACGACGATCAGATGCGACAAGTTCGAGGGAAATACATCAGCATGATCTTCCAGGATCCGATGACGTCCTTGAATCCCGTGCAGAAAATCGTCGATCATCTTACCGAAACGGTTAGAACCCACGAACCTCGGGTCAGTGAAAAGGCAGCCCGGGCACGGGCCGAGGAGCTGGTTGATCGATTAGGAATCCGTCGCGAGCGAATTGACGACTATCCCCATCAACTGAGTGGTGGTATGAGACAGCGAGTGATGATAGCGCTTGCGCTGTCCCTTCGGGCACAACTGGTGATCGCCGATGAAGCCACTACTTCACTGGATGTCATCGTGGAGGCCCAATTCCTCGATCTGCTTCAAGAGCTTTGTGATGAATTTGGATTAACAATTCTTTTGATTACCCACAATATCGGCATTGTTGCCCAGCTAGCCACCAGAGTAGCTGTAATGTATGCCGGACGTCTTGCCGAGCTGGGAGAAGTACACAAAGTGTTCGCGTCACCGATGAATCCTTATGCCGAAGGCTTGTTGAATGCGGTGCCCAACATCAAGCTGTTTGACGATGAGCTTTACCAGATGCCTGGAGCGCCACCCGACCTACTTGATCCGCCACCCGGTTGCCGATTCCATCCAAGGTGTCCACATATCATGAAGATCTGCACAGTGGAGACGCCGGAATTTAAAGCTTACGGTAAAGAGCACATGGCGGCTTGCTGGCTCCATGAAAAACAGCTCGAAAAAGGGAAAAGCTAAGTGAATCCCGAGCCCGGCGGCCAGACTGGCGACGATTACATACTTGAGCTCCGTGATGTGAAGAAGTGGTTCCCTGTAGACACGGGATTTTTCAGTGGTATATTATCGCGCGCCGAGAAAACCTATGTCAAGGCGGTAGATGGCCTCAGCTTCAACGTCAAAAGAGGAGAGGTCTTCGGCCTGGCCGGCGAGAGCGGCTCGGGTAAAACTACGGTCGGAAGGCTAGCCATTCGCCTCTTGGAGCTAACAGAAGGACAGGTGTGTTTTGACGGTGTCGACTTAGCTACCCTAAGTAGCGAAGAACTCCGTCATCACCGAAGTCGAATGCAGGTTATCTTCCAGGATCCGATGGCCTCCCTAAATCCGCGGATGACCATTGGCGATGCCATTGCCCATCCGCTCTTGATCCATAATCCTGAGGAGAAGGAGCGAAAGAAAGATCATGTCTACGAGGTGCTGGATAGCGTGGGTCTTGCGCCACCGGCGACGTTTTATAACAAGTATCCGCACCAGATCAGTGGCGGTCAGCGCCAGCGGGTCGTGGTCGCCAGAGCGTTAATCACCAAGCCAGAGCTAATCCTCGCCGACGAACCGATTGCCATGGCGGATGTATCAGTCCGAGCTCTCTTGCTTGATCTCATGATCCAGTTAAAGGAAGTCTTCAACCTCACCTATCTATTCATCACCCACGACCTGGCGACGGCGAAGTATATTTGTGACCGCATCGGAATCATGTACTTGGGCAAGCTGGTTGAGGTGGGTCCGCTAGTTGACGTATATTCGAATCCGGTCCACCCCTATACGCGAGCGCTGTTGGCCGCGGTGCCTGTGCCGGATCCCAATTTTCGACGTACTGAACCACTCCCGCGCGGAGAGATTCCGAGCCCGATTAACCCACCCTCAGGCTGTCGTTTTCACCCCAGGTGCCCGATCGCCCGGGATATCTGCCATGAGGAATCTCCGTCGATGTTGCCGGTTGCCGGGCACGCCGAGCACAAGGCTGCCTGCCACCTGCGGACCGGGAACTACCAACACCTCGATCCTAATAGTGGCTAGCCATTCCGGTGTATTGCTCTGCTCGAATTCCATCTCGGCTGACTGAGTAGATCCCCCCGCCCCATTTGACGCCGGACGATCACCATTATTTATGTAAAGTTGGCTCTAGATCCTCTGTGGTTCTCGCTTCGCAAAGCTCCATAATAAGGTTTTGCCAAGCGAACAAGCTGCCTTATCAGCGGCGGTCGCCAACTGCGGACTTAACCGCAGCAATCGCGCTCTCATAATCTGGATGCTGGCCTACTACTGGTACATATTCCAGGTAGGTGATCATGTCGCTGTCGTCGACGACGAATATCGCCCTTTGCTCAAGACGGCGCTCTTTTATCCAGGTCCCGTACGCCTTTCCGAAATTCATCTCCATGTAGTCAGATAGGACTTGAACCTGGTCTACACCTGTAGCCCCACACCACCGTTTCTGGCTAATAGGGTGATCGGCGCTAATTGTGAGGATAATAACCTGAGGATCCAGTCCGGCCGCTTCCTGGTTGAATCGCCGGGTTTGGGCGTCGCATATCGACGTGTCCAGTGAGGGCACCACAGAAATCAGGCGTATCTTTCCGGTGGAATCGCTCAGCTTGACCTCGCTGAAATCGTTCGCCAATACGGTAAAATCAGGAGCCTTCTCCCCGACACTGAGCCGCCGTCCGATTATCGTCATCGGTTTGTCACCCCATAAAAAAGCACCGCTACGTTCTTCCACCCATCTCTCCTACACCATAAAACAATCCTTGAATCAGGATCGTTTCTACATTATGTTAACTAGCAGATATTTACCAGACTGGATGGTTTTCAGAGCCGATGAGGGCACTCCTCTTCGACTTTAGCTGTTGACGACCGCCGATTACTCTTCCTCTGCCACCTCTCCCAAATATGGCTCAACCTCGGCGGCTTCAGGGCCTTTCGGGCGATCTTCGACATCGTAAAGTACCCACTGTCCTTCCTCGAACTCGTCGGGATTACCGATTGTGCTCGTCTTATGGAAGAAGATATCTTCGCCAGCACCTCGGGAAATAAATCCGTAGCCTCGTACTGGGTTGTACCACTTGAGACGGCCAATGTATTTGCCTGTCTCCGGATCGATCTGAATGATGTCTGGCTGCTTGAACTCTTCTGTTTTCTTCTCGGGAGGCGGCGCTACGCTCTTCTTGCTGGTTACCTGGATATCGCTGATATTTTCAGCTTCCACAGGTAACCCTGCGCGTACAAGCTGCCTTTTCATTTCGACGGTAAACACAAACCGGTTTCCATCTTCGTCCTCCGCCCATGTATCGCTGAAATTCGCTTTACCTTGGTCATGTAATTGAGTCATTCTTCTTAACCTTCCTCGCTTGAGATATTATTCGCCGTTTCCTGTCGATGTCGTAAAAGTACGGCTCCGGTCACGCGGTTTCGTGCGCCAAGACGTACAATAGATCTCGGTTTAATTGGTCTATTTCCACTAACAGCCTTATCCAAACTCATCCTTCGGGCCGATCCAGCTGCCGTGATGACATATAGTGTTGCCTTTGCATCTCCGATCACCGAGGCAACTACCTCTGATGCCTCTTCAGGCAGCCGCATGTTAATGACGCCTTGACCATAGCGTCCTTGGATAGGATATGCGGACATTGGTGTCGCCTTCGCTAATCCATTGTCTGTAATACTCCAAAGATAACCGCCTGGGTCTGCCATCTCCATAGCGATCACGCCGTCAGCCTCGTGAGCCAGCTTGATGCCCATTACGCCACCGGCAGGTAAACCCATCGGGCGGACCTCTTCTTCGTCAAATCGTATGGTCTGACCCGCCGCAGTGATCAGCACGATGTCGCCTTCGCCATCCGAGATCCTTGCCCAACCCAACGAATCATCCTCTAGTACCTTGATGGCCAAAAAAGGCGTTCCGGTTATCCCCGGAAGATCATCAAGTCTAACACGCTTTACAACGCCGCCTAATGTTCCGAGTATCAGGTATCCTTCTGCTCCAGGAGGTGTTACGCAGGCTGTAGCCAGATATTGTCTCCTAGTAACTCCTGTTAGGCTAGACCAGTGGGCTCCATCACCCATTTCCTGGGTCTGTGGCAACTGGTAGACAGGCAAACTTACAGCCTGCCCATCAGCCGCAAATAGATACAAGATATCTTGCGTATTTGCCTGAAGTAGCTGGAGCGGCATTTCACGTGGCTTAGTAGGCATCGAGATCATCTCTCGGCTGGAAGTGCGGGCCAGCGTGCCTTCTTCCCCAACCAGTACCCATACCATCTCATCCGGAAGCAACTCAGAAGCCGTTACATCAGCACTGTCACTGCCCTCACCCACTATTTGCGTACGGCGAGCATCCTGATATCGCTCCTTGACAGACAACAACTCTTCCTTAACTGCCAATCTCAATAACTCTGGCTTTGAAAGAAGCTTTTCAAGATTCGCAATTAGCCTCTTTTTCTCGTTGTACTCCTCCTGGATTTTACGTCGTTCCAGTCCTGCCAAGCGTCGTAGTCGCATCTCCAATATCGCCTGCGCCTGCTTCTCAGTGAGCTTGAAAGCGCGTTGCAGATTCGCACGGGCGCTTTCGACGTTTCTTGATCGGCGAATTGTCTCGATTACTTCGTCGATGTGATCCAGTGCCTTCAACAAGCCTTCGAGCACGTGAGCCCGCTCGACTGCCTGCGACAGTTCAAACTCACTTCGGCGCTGGATCACCGTAAGGCGGTGTTCAATGTAAAAACGCAAGGCTTGTTTTAAGGTTAGCACCTTTGGCTCACCTCTAACCAGGGCCAGCATAATAATACTAAATGTACTCTGCATGGGTGTAAGCCGGAATAGTCGGCTCAGCACTTCCTCTGGTTCTACATTGCGCGTCGTCTCGAGGATGATCCGCATGCCGTTCCGGTCGGATTCATCACGAAGATCGGTAAGCCCTTCAATCTTCCCATCTCGATGCAAATCTGCTATCCGTGACAAGAGGTTTGTCTTGTTCACTTGATATGGGAGCTCGGTGATAACGATTCGCGACTTCTTCCGCTCCATGTGCTCTACATGAGCTTTTGCGCGTACAACAACCCTTCCACGACCTGTCGCGTAGGCGTTTGCCAGGGCGTCGCTCTGGCTTTGCCCCTCTTCCCCCCTAAAACGAAAGACGAGTCCGCCCGTAGGAAAATCGGGTCCTTTTATATAACGCATCAAATCAGCGATGGTTAAGCTTTCCAGATCGGTCCAATGATCGAGCACGTATGCCAACGCATCAATCACTTCGCCCAAGTTATGAGGGGGGATGCTGGTAGACATGCCCACAGCGATCCCCGACGAGCCGTTAACTAATAGATTGGGGATTGTCGACGGAAGGACAGTCGGCTCCTTGAGCGAATCATCGAAGTTGCTGGTAAAGTCAATAGTGTCAGAGCCGATATCCTTGAGTATATCGAATCCCATCGACGACATGCGCGCTTCTGTATATCGCATCGCTGCTGCGGCATCTCCATCGATAGAACCGAAATTACCCTGTCCATCGACCAGGGGATAGCGCATGGAGAAATCTTGAGCCATTCTCACCATGGCGTCGTAGACTGATTGGTCTCCATGTGGATGGTATTTTCCCAGCACCTCGCCCACAACGCGGGCGGATTTCTTGTGTGGGGTGTCTGGAGCTAATCTCATGTCGTGCATTGCATAGAGAATCCGCCGCTGAACAGGTTTTAACCCATCAAACGCGTCTGGCAACGCTCTGGAGACTATGACACTCATAGCGTAACTCAGGTAAGAGTCACGCATTTCGCTTTCAATATTTACTTGTCGAACCAGGCCGATTTCACCAACTGCCATGAATGATTTCCGAATCGAACTACGCGAGAGAACGAAAGATCTGACAGGAAATAGAACGGGTTTTCTAAAAACCGTGGTCAAATATAGGCGAATTAATAGGGCCTGTCAAACAAAAAAACCTCCCGGTCACATGAGTGAACTCGGGAGGTTGCTCCTCTTGGTTAGTCTTCGTTACCAATCGTCCGGTGATTCGATATAAATGTCCTCACCAACAATTTTAACCTCATAATACGGGACTGGGGCTACGGCCGGCATTGAGATGACGCTTCCATCTCGAACATCAAAAAGCGCCCCATGACGCGGGCACTCTATCGCGAAACCATCCAATATTCCCTCTGCTAGGGGACCACCATCATGCGTACATACATCTTCAATACAATAGTAATGACCATTAATATTGAAGAGCGCAACCGTGATCTCCTCGAGATCGATCAGCTTTCGTCTTCCAGGGATGATCTCGGCGACCTTGGCGACTTTAACGAATTCTGCCATGGTTCTTACTTGCGCATCTCCTGCGGATCTGGCATGCCGTAGGCGCCCGCCTTGAGTACTTTCAGAGACAGTAGAGCACACTTGATTCGGGTCATACTGAGCTGTATACCTAACAAGTCGAGGAGTTCTTCTTTAGTATAAGCCTTGATTTCGTCCAGCGTCTTACCCTTGATATCTTCCGTTAGCAGAGAGGCCGAAGCCTGGCTAATAGCGCAACCCTCGCCGCTCCACTTGACATCTGCAATCCGGTTATCATCACCGACACGGACGTAAATCCGAATTACATCACCACAAAAAGGATTATCTTCTTCGTAAGTGAAGTCTGACGGTTCCAGCGAACCGAAGTTTAGTGGGTTCTCATACAGATCAATGATCTGTTCCCTATACATCCTTTCATCCATAGGACAATTTCACTATATTTTCAACATATTACAAAGACGAGTAAGTGCAATCCGCCTATCAAATCAATACTCGATAATGAACCGTTCAGTCGAGTCTGAACACTTCCCGAACCCGGTTGAGGCCGGCAACCAGCCGGTCGATATCTTCGGTGGTTGTATACAGGTAAAAACTGGCTCTCGCGCTGGCCGGTAACGACAATTTCTGATGCAGTGGCATAGCGCAGTGATGGCCTGCTCTAATAGCCACTTCGTCTTCATCCAATAGCTGCGAGATATCGTGGGGATGGACGCCATCTAAGGTGAACGCCGCCACGCCCCCTTTCTGGGTTGCCGCAGGACCAAGCACCCGGATACCTTTTACTTCACTTAGAGCCTCCAGAGCATAGCCGGTGATGAACTGTTCGTAGGCGTGGATTGCTTCCATGCCAATACCACTCAGGTAGTCCACTGCTGCCCCAAGTCCGATGCCCTCAGCGATACTCGGTGTCCCGGCCTCGAATTTCCATGGCAGATCGTTCCATGTCGATCCGTCGAGCTCTACCCTTCTAATCATATCTCCCCCACCAAGAAACGGTGGCATTTCCTCTAAGAGAGCGCGTTTTCCGTAGAGAACTCCTACACCAGTAGGTCCGCACATCTTATGCCCGGAGAAGGCTAGAAAATCACAGTCGAAATCTTGAACATCAACTGGCAAATGGGGGACACTCTGGGCGCCGTCTATCACAGCCAATGCTCCAATATCATGAGCAGCCTTGACTATTTCCTTGCTGGGATTTATCGTGCCGAAGACATTCGACATACTTGCGAAACTTACCAACTTAGTGCGGTCGGTGAGATATTCGTGAAACTCTGATACATCCAGGAGACCTGCCTCCGTGAACGGCACATAGCGAACGACCGCGCCTTTCTCTTCCGCAAGTAGCTGCCAAGGAACAATATTTGAGTGGTGTTCCATCTCCGTGAGTAATATTTCATCTTCCGCGCTTATGTTTCGCCGGCCCCAACTATAAGCGATCAGATTGAGCGCTTCTGTGGTATTCCTAACGAAGATGACACAAGCTGGATCGGGGGCGTTTATGAAGTTGGCGATTCGCTCGCGTGCACCTTCGTAGGCCGCTGTTGCTTCCTCGCTCAACCTGTGAATACCCCGGTGCACGTTGGAGTTATAGTCGCGATAGTAGCTGTTCATCGCCTCAATTACCACTTGAGGCTTCTGTGAAGTGGCGGCGCTGTCTAGATAAACCAGTTGCTTATCTCGTTGTACCTCTTCCCGAAAGATAGGAAAATCTTTCTTTATTACCTTTGCGTCTAGCATCATCGTATTGCGCAATATTACCCTTCATCCACTCGAAAAAAAGGGCACGCTAAAGGTGCCCCAATCGAATATCTGTCCTAACTCCAACCAGAATGAAGCATTGCCATGATCTATCCCAATTTCTCTACGATCCTACTCGAGATTCGGTCTCGAACCCCTTCGATAGGAATTCTATCCATGACAGGGGCGAAAAAACCTCCCACGACCAATTGTATCGCGTCATGTCTGGTGATTCCCCGACTCATCAAATAAAAGATCTGTTGCTCATCCAGCTGACCAATTGTCGACGCGTGCGTACAACGTACGTCATCTGCTTCTATCTCGAGACCAGGTATGGAATCTGCCCGCGCGGTCCGTTCAAGCAATAGATTACGGTTGGCCTGGAAGCCGTCGATGCGCTGCGAATCGGGCAGTGCCTTGATCATTCCCTGCCAGACTGATCGGGCTTTGTTTTTCAGGGCGCCTTTGTAAAGCAAGTCACTTACGCTATCGGGCGCGTTATGATTCTGTTGGGTATCCAGATCGAAATGTTGTCTCATGTTGGCGAAAAACAACCCGGACATGCGTGCCCAAGAACCTCTACCATCCAATTCCACAGATTGAAAGGCCTTGGTTAGTCGGGTGCCCATGATACTGGCAACCCAATCAAGCCGCGCATCGCGTCCCACACGTCCACGTTCGTGCGTCATTTGCCAAACATTGCTACCGAAGTCTTGCAAAGAGACATAAGTGAGGTAGCCACCATCCCTAACGATTAGCTCGACGACACCGATGTGTAAGGCTTGTTCTTTCGCTGACGGGGATGCGTACTCATCTATTAGAACAGCTTCAGCCTGGCTTTCAACAATTACCAGGGTATGCGTGAAGGTTTTTCGACCAACCAACCAAAGAGCACTGTGTAAAGGAGCGGAGGCCTTTACACCCGCCGGGACATAGAGGAATGTTCCACCCCGCCAGAAGGCCCCATGTAAGGCTGCGAATTTGCCATCGGTCGGGGGTACAACTTCACGCATGAAATGGTTTTGTACCAACTCGCCGTGCTCGCGAACAGCTGTATGCATATCGCAGAATATCACACCCTGTTCAATCAGTTTGTCACTGACCTCGAAAGTTTCGACCGAGCCGTCAACTTCAAGCAATATGCCGCCCGTTTTATCCTTGGTAAGCTGCTCGCCGAGATACCCCGGAATCTCGAATTTCCTATCCTTCTGGATTAGATCCCCGTTGATCGAAGGTCCAATTTCTTCAAGTTTGAATCGTTTTAGATCTGTCCGTCGCCAGGGCTCATCTCCCATGGTTGGCATAGCCATCTTATCTTGGATATCCCATGCCCGAAGGCGAAATTCGAGCATCCAGTCTGGTTCTTCCAACCAACCGGAGAGCTTAATAACTGCTTCTCTGCTAAAAGATGTCATCCCTTCCTCGTGAAAAAGGGCCTGGTTTAGAACCGGCCCTCGTAGTTACATGATCGTCCGATAGGATATACGTCGCTCCACCCTAAGACAACGAATCGTCAGCCAATCGAGCCTTCCATCTGTAGCTGGATCAGGCGATTCATTTCAACCGCGTACTCCATTGGTAATTCTTTGACCAGCGGCTCAATAAAACCATTTACGATCATTGTACTGGCCATCTCTTCGCTTAGCCCTCTACTCATCATGTAGAACAGCTGCTCCTCACCAATCTTGCTAACAGAGGCTTCGTGGCCGATCGTCACATCGTCCTCATCAATCTCGATGTAAGGGTATGTATCTGAACGGCTTTGGTCATCGAGTAGCAATGCGTCGCAAACTACGTTCGATTTCGAGCCATAGGCGCCCTCGTGAACTTTGAGCAATCCTCGATAGGAGGCTCTACCACCCGATTTACTCAAGGACTTGGAGATTATTCGGCTCGTAGTATGAGGTGCGTTATGGACTACCTTACCACCAGCATCCTGGTGCTGGCCCTTTCCTGCGAAGGCGATGGAGAGTATCTCACCATGAGCACGTGGTCCCATCAAGTAGACCGCCGGGTATTTCATGGTCGTTTTTGAACCCAGGTTGCCGTCTACCCACTCCATTGTCGCATCCTCATAGGCTAGCGCGCGTTTCGTCACCAAATTATAGACGTTGTTTGACCAATTTTGGATGGTTGTGTAGCGGCAACGCCCTCCTTTTTTCACGACAATCTCGACTACTGCCGAGTGCAGTGAATCGGTTGAGTACACCGGTGCCGTGCAACCCTCTACGTAATGGCAATAGGCACCTTCGTCGATGATGATCAAGGTCCTCTCAAACTGACCTACGTTCTTGGCGTTAATCCTAAAATAAGCCTGCAGAGGCATCTCCACGCGCACATCGGGTGGCACGTAGATGAAACTCCCTCCAGACCAGACGGCCGTGTTTAGGGCAGCGAACTTGTTATCATTATGGGGGATAATCGAGCCAAAGTACTCTTTTACAATTTCTGGGTATTGGGCCAAGCCATCGTCCATTCCGAGAAAGAGGACGCCCTGGTCTTCGAGTTCCTCTTTCATCTTATGATAAACGACCTCTGACTCATATTGAGCGGCTACACCGGCAAGAAATTTCTGTTCCGCTTGTGGAATCCCAAGCTTGTTGAAGGTATCCTTGATATACGGGGGGACGTCTTCCCAATCATCTTCCTGTCTGGCAGACGGCTTGATGTAATAGTAGATGTCATCAAAATCGATGTCAGACAGATCCGCTCCCCAGTTTGGCAGCGGTCGATCAAGAAAATGCTTATACGCCCTCAGCCGGTATTCGAGCATCCACTCTGGTTCGCCCTTCGAAGCGGACATATAGCGGATGAGATCCTCATCCAGTCCTTTTTCCGCCTTGAAGACGTAATCCTCAGTATCCGAAAAACCGTATTTTGCGGCGTATTCTATGTTGACGCCGGCAACCATTTTCTTTTCTGACTGTTTTCGTTCTGCTGCTAAACCCATAGATCAAGCCTCCTCAGTACTTTTGTACTTAGTGCGCAACCAGTCATAGCCTTTTTCTTCAAGCTGTAGGGCTAGCTCAGGGCCGCCGTGCTCAACAATACGACCGTCGAGCATTACATGAACATGGTCAGGCTGGATGTAATTAAGGATCCGTTGGTAATGCGTGATGACAAGCATTCCCATTCCGATGGCATCATTTAGCGCAATAGCGCCTTCAGAAACGATCCGAAGCGCATCAATGTCTAGTCCAGAGTCCGTCTCGTCCAAGATAGCTATTTTGGGCTCGAGCGTCGCCATCTGCAATATCTCCGCTCGCTTTTTCTCGCCCCCTGAGAAGCCTTCATTCAAATAACGTCCCGCGAAACGATGGTCTACGTTTAGTAGATCCATTTTCTCCTTTAACAGAACTCGAAATGCTGGAATAGGGATTCCTTTATCGTCAGGATTAACAGCACGACGTCTGGCATTGATCGCCTGTCGCAAGAAGTTTGCCACTGTTACTCCGGGAACCACTACTGGATACTGGAATGCTAAAAACAGACCTGCTCTCGAGCGCTCGTCTGGTGCCAGGTCCAGGAGATCGAGGCTGTCAAATATCACCTCACCGGCCGTGGGTTCATATGACGGATGCCCAGCCAATGTATAAGCCAGGGTGCTTTTACCTGATCCGTTAGGACCCATTAATGCGTGAACCTCGCCCTGTTTTACTAACAAGTCTATCCCCTTCAGGATAGGTTGATCATCGACAGTAGCATGTAAATTTTTTATCTCTAGTGCGGCGCTCATTCGCTCCTATATCTCCCTATAAATTTATCTCAGTCTGAATCCAAGGTTGATCGTATACTGCGTAATCACAAATAATGGATTTGGTACCTCAAAGCCATTATCACTCGAGTTGATTTAACCGCCGAGTATAACACAGCCTCTCAGGCACGTCAATATTTATAATATTTATGATAATAATAGGATCATTGACAATCCCGATTTTGCATGATACAATCTCCGCGCATTGCGACGAGAAATTTTATAGTGATATACGTATCGGACAATAGCAAACTGAGCACGCGCGAAACCATTCTAGAGGCTATTAAACAGTCGAACGAAGCAACAGTTGGGAGTTTAGCTATTGCGGCTGATGTCTCGCCTGTAACGGTTCGGCATCATCTAAACTCACTCCAGGCTGACAGTCTATTGGAGACTCGAAGCGTTCGAAGAAAGGTTGGCCGACCTTATTACGTATACAGCCTCAGCGATAAGGGTCACGAGCTTTTTCCCCAGCGCTATATGCGTCTAAGCAGTAGATTACTAGATGAGCTTAAGGCGCGCTTCCCCACTGACACCGTTAATGAGCTATTTAACAGCGTCGTCCAACAGATCGTCGATGACAGTCGAAAGGACTTCGAGGGCTTGACTGTCGAGCAGCGGCTTGATTATCTGGTTGATCTACTTGCCGAAGAAGGATTTTTAGCCTCCTGGGAATCGACGGGAGGCCGGTATATATTGACAGAATACAGTTGCCCTTACTATGCGATAGGGCAAAAGCACGACGAAGTATGCACGCTTGACCGCCAACTTGTTCAAATCATCCTCGATACAGATATCGAGCAAAAGAGCTGTATGTTGCACGGGGATTCTCGTTGCCAATTCACTTTTAGCTTACCAGTAAGCGTCAGCTGAACACCTCGTCGTTCTTAGGAATCATATCAATCTAGGTGTAGGAATGATAGCAAGCAAAGAAGAAGAAATCCTTGAATCGCTGCGAAACGTCATTGACCCGGAAATCGGGCTAAATGTTGTAGAACTAGGTTTGATCCGGGATCTCGAAGTTGTCGATGATCAAACAAAGGTCACGATGATTCTCACCACGCCCTTCTGCCCATACGGACCGGCCATGCTTGATCAAGTGCGGCAGGCAACCCTTGATGTTGCAGGCGGTGATGTCGCCGTTGACTTAGGTACTGAACTCTGGGATCCTTCCATGATGGAAGAAGGGGCCGGTGGAGATTGGGGTCTTTTCTGATTCTTGGACCCATTGATCTATCGATTTAGGGCCCTCTTATAGAGGGCTTTTTTTATAGAACTATACAGATTCAAAGCAATTCAGCCGTGATGGAAGATAAGTGATGCCGGCTAATCGTGAAAGCGCCGTATACCTTTACGATCTAAGCTATGAGAGCTTGGTTTCGATGCTTTCGAGTTGGGGATATGGGACTTACCACGCTAACAAAATATGGCAGTATCTTTATGTCAAGATGGTTGAGTCATTGGACCAGATGATCGATCTTAGGGAGGATATTCAGAACTCTCTAAAAGAGAAAACTTGGATTGCCCCCCTTGATGTGAGCAGTTCTCAGCAAAGCAGTGATGGGTTGACTAGTAAATACCTCCTTACTCTAACCGACGGGGAGAAAATCGAATGCGTTGTCATGAAATACGACGGTCGATCTACGGCTTGTATCAGCAGTCAAGCCGGCTGCGCAATGGGATGCGTCTTTTGTGCCACCGGGCAAATGGGATTCAAACGCAATTTGTCCAGCGGTGAGATCGTTGCCCAAGTAGTCTTCCTAATGCATCGCTTAGGATTGGAGGGTGAACGCGTACGCAACGTGGTGTTCATGGGTATGGGTGAACCTCTTCACAATTATCGAGCAACCATGGATGCGATTAAGATCATGACCGACGATCGAGGTCTCGCCATCGGACCGCGTTTCGTCACGATCAGCACCGTCGGATTGCCTACTGCTATCCGGCGCCTCGTCGATGAGGATAGGCCGGTTAACCTGGCGGTAAGCTTGCACGCAGCCACGGAGAGTGAGCGGAGGGAGCTTGTGCCGATCAGCGAACGCTGGCCGTTGAGGGACGTCATTGACGCTTGCCGAATGTACGCGGAGAAGCGAAAGCGACGCATCTTCTTTGAGTGGGCACTTATCCTTGGGGTAAATGATTCAGAAGCGCAGGCAAAGGCTCTCGGTCGCCTCTTACAGGGAATTGACAGCCATGTCAACCTGATACCGGTTAATCCAACTTACGGCTTCCACGAGCTACCTACCGATGAAGAGACGGCTAAACGTTTTCAGAGGGTATTATCCCTTTATGATATACCTAGCACTGTAAGGCAAAAGCGCGGCATCGATATCCAAGCGGGTTGCGGGCAGCTGAGATCGCGGGAGGAGTTGAATCCACTCTCAGGTTCCATGCCCTGAGAATAGTAGCTCGAACAAACAGACCGAAAGCCAGTTAAGGTCAATCAGCATCTTGGACACGTAATTATCGTAGAACCGCGTCAGTCCACGCTTCGATCCAAGCTTCCCGGTTTGAATCTATATCATCGGGCTGGACGCGCGCTGGATCAGAGGAGATATCTGCCCATTCGATAAAGACCTCGGGCAGCTCCGCTTCTAGATTCGCAGGAAATACAAACATATGTAGGGGAATATCTTCCTGAAATCTGGTGTCTAAAATGAAGTCAATGAAGGCCTCGGCGATCTCCCGGTGTTCCGTCCCCTTTAATATGCCAACAAATTCAACCTGTCTAAAGCAGGTTCCGGGGCCGCTTATACTCGCCGTTGGTGCTTCGTCTACTGGCGGATCGGCGAATATCACTTCGGCCGGCGGGCTGCTGGCGTAAGATACGACCAGCGGCTTGTCCCCATCACTAGACGCGCTGAATTGACCATAGTATGCCTCTTCCCAGCCATCGACGACGAGTAAGTCGTTTTCCCGGAGGTCCCGCCAATAATCTAGATAGGTGTAGTCGCCTTGGGTTCCGAATTCATCTATCGTTGCCAGCAAAAAGGCCAGACCTGGACTGGATGTGGCCGGGTTCTCCACGACAAGCAAACCTCGATATTCCGGCTCTGTCAGATCGATGAGCTTCTGTGGAATTTGGATCGCATTGGAGGTGAACCAAATCTTGTCATAGTTTAGACATACGTCGCCATAGTCAACAGGCAGCAATCGATAACTTTGATCAAGGATTAGTTCATCCAGTATGTCATTAAGATCGACATCAGGGTATGGTTCAAATATGTCCGCCTCCAAAGCACGACTTAGGAATGTGTTATCGACGCCGAAAAAAATATCGGCTAAAGGGTCTTCGCGGGCAAGGATAGCCTGATTTAGGGCGGCCCCTGTATCGCCTGCTGGCAGCAGGCTTATGTGAATGCCGTGCTCGTTCTCGAATTCCGCCAGAACCTCCTCGCTGATATCGAAGCTGTCATGAGTCATTACAAAAAGCTCGGTGTCGCTCACGCCAGAAGAACAGGCAGTGAACGACAACCCGAAGATAAGTAGTATTGCTAGTTTCTTGATGATGTTCATGATTCCTAGCCTTTTTTCCGTGTGGGGTAATCGAGGAGAAACCCGACCCTCATCTATCGCTTCCAGTTTTTGTCGGTGTGGATACAGAGAACCCGGCCGTCGGATATCTCGATGCTTGCTCGATCCTCGGTCATAATATTGCTTACGCCGCGTGCCGGTCCCGGGTGGAGCCACTCGTTTTGCAAAGGCCATTTCAGTCCTTCTGTCCGCCACACCCGAACCTTTCCCCAGTGTGCTATTAACGACACCAGATCCCCTTGCTTGCCCACTATAGTTGTCTCGCTCTCGACTATCCAGACCTTTTGATGGGGTTCGACGATGATAACCTCTCTTCCGTCTAGTTCCGGGAGGGAGAGGAGCAGAATATTGCTGAGTGTTTGGTCCAATCGACCACCCGTACCTCCAAATATCAGAATGGGACCTTCGTGATTTTTCGCTGCGTACACAAGAGCTAATTCGAGATCAGTCTCGTCCTTATCCTGAGGAGCTGTAATAAGCTCTACATGCCTGTCTAGAAGATAACTTTGCAGTTCGGCGTCTAGAGAATCGAGATCGCCAATAACTACATGCGGGCGAAGGTTCAGCCGGTCAAGGTGTCGTGCGCCTCCATCTACCGCGATCAAGATCGAGTCCTGCGATAAATAGCCTTGAACCCACCCCCAACCAACCCCAGGTTCGTCTCCATTGGCGAAAATCAAGATACTCATATCTCATTTGCCTTGTTGTAAACGACATTGAGTACATGGCACATAAAAGACCACCCATTGCGGGTGGTCTCACTCTTCATCGTAATTACTATCATGACCCTTTCCTACGCCGGCATTATCCGGATCAGGTACGCAGGTCAGTGACGAATGTGGTCACTCTCTCAGCCAGGCTTACCCTAGCTCCCTGTGTCGCTTCTTTCTTATCTCATTATACATGATCAGGTCTCGTTGTCTAAATGATTATGGGTTGTGATTTGCCGCATACCTACTCATGATCGTGGTCAAACTTGCGGTTTGGCACATGTAATCTATCATCTGCCGTTACAGGATAGTCAATGACGAGCAAAAACAACTCAAGTTTCATCAGACAAGTACTCAGGGAGATCGGCCAACTCTGGCATAATATCCGATTCAGCCTCTCTCGAGTCAGGGTTTCATTTAGAAACTGGACTCGCCGGATTCGAAAGCTAAAGCTGGACTATGTGGTAATGCCTGTCGGCGGTTCATTACCTGAACGCGCGGGACCTCCTCGTAGCTTCATCCAGCGCCAGCTCCCACTTCCTCCGAGACCTCTGAGCATGGAGGTCCTCCACAGACGATTTCAGAATATTTCCGATGCAGATAATGTGAGGGGTGTGATTCTCCTACTGTCGGGACTTTCGACCGGTATAGCGACCCTTCAGAGCCTCCGGTTAGCCATACAACGGCTCCAAACAGCCGGGAAAGAAGTCGTCGTTTATACTCCTCTCCTCGATCTGGGCCATTACTTTGTTGCCGTTGCGGCTGACCGGATAGTAATTCCCCCAAGCTCAACTTTCGAGGTGCTCGGTGTACACGCCGATTCTGTTTTCCTAAAAGACGCGCTGAATAATCTGGGTATTCAGGCTGAGGTTGTGCAAATATCACCTTATAAAACAGGATTTGACAACATCGGCAAGTCTGAGATGTCCGATGAATACCGGGAGCAGATCGATTGGATCTTGGATGATACTTACGATTATCTTGTTGAGGCCATTGCAATTGGGCGTGGAAAGACGCCCGATGAGGTGAAGGACCTGATAGACGGTGCACCCTACACGGCTTCAGAAGCGCTAGAGCAAGGTCTTATTGATCATGTCGCTTATGAAGATACCTTGGCTTACCTGTTGGCGGATGGTGATAATAACAGCAAGAGCCAAACGCCTTTATCCGATGAGATTGAGGATGGCGAAGCAGTAACCAAGAGCAAAAAGAAAGCAAAAATGGTTTCCTGGGCAAGGGCACGACGAATCATGTTGTCGCGATATCGTCGCCCTTCGAAGAAATTCATCGGTGTGATCACCGTCGAAGGTGCTATTACACCTGGTGCAAGCAGGAGACCACCGATTAATCTCCCGATTCCGATTCCGTTCATGGGCAGTGCATCATCGGGCGATGAGACCGTCGTTCAGATGCTTAGACTGGCTGAGAAAGATAATCGATTGGCTGCATTAATCCTTCATATCGATTCTCCCGGTGGTGTCCATTTGGCCGCCGATCTGATTTGGCGCCAAATAGTAAGGATAGCCAGGAGAAAACCAGTGGTCTGCTATTTTGGCAACGTAGCGGCGTCGGGTGGTTATTATCTAGGAGCTCCAGCCACGCACATTGTGGCTCCTGAATTGACGATCACAGGATCGGTGGGAGTATTTTCGGCCCATATCAGCTCAGGTGATCTTTACAGTAGGCTGGGAGTTAACCGCGTTTTGATCAGCCGAGGCAAGCGAGCGCTCCTTAGAAGCGATGCCAGCCCCCTGGACGATACTTCACGGAAGGTCCTATGGGATGGCATCATGCACGCCTATAACCAATTTAAACGAGTCGTTGCCGATGGTAGAAATCTTGAGTTCGATGAGTTAGATTCGATATGTGAAGGTCGAATTTGGACGGGACGCCAGGCGTTGGAGCACAAGCTCATTGACAGCCATGGCGATTTCGTTGACGCTCTCGCTAAGGCGGCTGAATTAGCTGGCTTGCCACATGACGAAAATCACCGAGTTGAAGATGTGAACGTCTACCCACAAGCCCGTTCCTATCTCCTGCCCCGTCCATTTGAACAGGTAGATGATCTTGTATCCACGGTCGATATCAACCGGATACTTGATCACCTAAGCCGTCCACTAACAATGATGCCTTTTGATATTCGAATCTGGTGATCATCTCGCTAGATTTCCTTTGCCCGTTTAAGTCTGATTACGCGACGTCGCCAAGACCATTAATGAGGAGTGAGAATGTCTAAAGCCGAGCAGAAGAAGGAGAGCGGAATGACCCAGGAGGGCGATTTAGCAGGCCTCTCAATGCTGGGCAAAGGAAAAACGGTTCCTGCACGGAACTTAGAGACTTTTCCGAACCGTCACCCGGATCGAGACTATGTGGTGACATTATCGACCGACGAGTTTACTTGCATGTGTCCTGTAACGGGCCAGCCCGACTTCGCTACGATAACTATCAAGTACATCCCGAACCGTCGAATCGTAGAATCCAAGTCGCTAAAGCTCTATCTATGGTCATACCGGAATGAGGGCGTCTTCCACGAGCATGTAACAAACGTCATCTTGGAAGATCTTGTGGACGCTCTTGAACCGAGGTGGTGCGAGGTGACAGCCGATTTTAGCGTACGTGGGGGGATTGATATCAGCATCACAGCCGAGTACACGAATCCGGAGTCGTCGGGTTGAGTATGCCGGGTTCAAGATGGTACCCGGCGATCACAGCCGCCTTCGCGACAAGCCTGGTAATTTCCAATATCATCGCAGTCAAACTCATCACGTTCGGGCCACTGACCCTGCCCGCGGCCGTAATAATTTTCCCTGTCGCTTATATCTTCGGTGATATCCTCACCGAGGTCTATGGTTATTCTAGAGCCAGAGGAGCTATTTGGATCGGTTTTTCATGCAATTTGATAGCTGTCATCGCCATATGGCTCGCCGGTTTGCTACCGGCGGCTCCCTTTTGGACCGCTAACACTTACGACACCGTCGAAGATGCTCAGCGAGCCTACGACGCGATTCTGGGTTTCGCGCCCAGATTGTTAATGGCCTCGTTTTTAGCCTTCCTCGTTGGAGAATTCCTCAACTCATACGTTTTGGCCCGAATGAAACTATGGACTGAGGGTAAGCTTCTGTGGACCCGTACCATAGGATCGACGCTGGTTGGTCAATTTGCTGATTCATTCATTTTCGTGACTATCGCCTTTTCAGGCATCATGGTTGCCGCTGATCTGGTAGAGGTAATTCTTTCTCAGTGGTTTGTAAAATCAGCCTACGAGGTTATTGCTACTCCCTTAACTTACTGGATAGTAAATTCGCTAAAGCGCATCGAAAAACTAGATGTCTTCGATCGGAACACCGACTTCAATCCTTTCAAGCTCCGAGTGGATCGCCCTCGCGGAAAGTAAATTGTCCGTATTTTTGGTTCGTCTCGTGATCGTCCACAAAACATAAGCATATCAAATAAAAGATATCCAATAGTTAACAGACTGAACATTGATCCCGAGTTGACACAACAGTTGCTAATTCGTTTCTTGGAGAACAGATTTCATAAGCCGGACTTACGAGGTGGGTAATCGGTCTTTCAGGCGGGGTGGATTCGGCTGCATCAGCTTACCTCGCCGTCTCAGCACTGGGTGCCGAGAACGTAATTCGGATTAGAATGCCATATAGAGACTCCGTGCGAGAGGGTCTTGAAAACCGTCAATTGGTAGTCGATGAGCTTGGCATACAATGCGAAACCATTGATGTCTCAGCCTCTGTTGATTCTCTGTGCGAGATATCTGCTGGAATCGAT
>JBARZW010000452.1:0-5566 GCA_049650305.1 Promineifilaceae bacterium (SeqCode) | reverse complement strand
TATGGTGGGTGATTGTCCTGGCGATGTCTCTCTCCCGGATCGTGGATAGCCTTCAACAGGGTTTCCGCTGCGGATCCATTGACCAGGAAGGCATCTACGCCGGCCGCCAGGCTATTCGCCTCAAAAGCAGTTTTTATTGTCAGTACAATGACCGCGATCTCCGGCCAGGATTTCTTAATAAGCCGGGTGGCATCCAGGTCGTTCATCTCCGGCATACGAATATCCGTCAACACCACGTCGGGGTGGACTTCCTCCAACAATTGGACTGCTTCCAAGCCGCTTGCCGCCTCGCCAACGACATCGATCTCTGGGGCAGTGGCTAGCAGCGAGATTAAGCCCTCTCGAGCTCGAGAATCATCATCGGCGATCAGTACTTTGTGTCGCTAAATCCTTATCCTTTCCAACACGCGTACTGGTCAGTCTTGCCTGTGCCAGGCAAACATAACCTTCCCCGAAGGTGGGTCTCAACCAGCGGCCAAGCGACTTTCAACCGCTACCATGTTCTCACTAATGCAGAACCATATGATCACAGTTGAACAGCCAATGACAAATCGGTAAAACACCGTTGAATGTGCAAGCGAACAGAAAAAGAAGAATCACAGCCCCGAGCAATGCAATGATGAGCTTGTGGTGCTTTTCAACTGACATAGCGATTGCGTTCATTATAAAGTCTCCTTGGGGTTCATTAATGTCCGGCTCCATGTCACAACTCTGCGAGTTCTTGTGGTAGCTTCGAACATTCCGAATATCTGATCATAGCATACCGATTTGCAGGGTGGTTTGTCATTACCCGGAAGGGTAATTGGCGGGGTGATTCGACTAGCTGAGAAACAGGTTGACTAGTGCGCCCATGATCATCGCACCAAAGAGCGCGATTGAGACGTAGAGGATGAAGATTCGCTTATTAACTGTCCCGTAGACGGCCGTCATGGCCGGGATCGTTGTTACAGGTCCCGCGATCAGGAAGGCTATGGCAGCTCCGGGCTGCATCCCCTGATCCAGCAGGCCGGCGACGATGGGCAAGGCGCCGAAGTTGTTCAGATATAGGGGAACACCAATGAGCGCGGCCAAAGGTACGGCTAAGGGTCTGTCGTTGCCTAAAAGACTGGCTATATCTTCCTGAGGAACATATTGCGTGATCAATGCCTCAAGCAGGAAAGCCAGGAGGACCCAACGTCCCAGCCGCCAACTCTGGCGACCAACCTCGCGAACGAAGTCAGGCCAGACGATCTGCCCGAAGCTTTCCGCCAACTCCTTCCGCCAACTGATTCCCCGGTCTGTTGCCTGGCTCGGGCTTCCTTTTCTAACATCGAGAGGAGAAACATCTACTGCCATTAATGAGTCGGGGTTTCCACTCGCCATCATCGTCGCAGGCGGTGACAGTGAAAGTGGTGCTATAGAGACCGGTACAGCTACCCGAGGTCTCAATGATCTAGATAGGTCGTCGATGAGAGAAGACGCATTAGTCAGGGCAAACGTGATGTACCCGGCCGCCAGACTCAATAGCAGGGTAGCGACCAGCCTGGCAATGGCCATGGGCCAGCCGATCAACCCGACACTGAAGGCGAATATCTCCGGATCCATCGACGGCGAGGCGATCCAAAAAGCCATGATTGGCGCCAGAGGCACACCGCTCATAATCAATCCGGCGATGATAGGTACGACGGTGCAGGAACAGAAAGGGCTAAAGGCACCCACCAGCGTCGCTATAAGGATCGCCCAACCCACTCTTGTAGAAAATGCCTGTCGTATAACCTTGTCAAGCTTCAGGACACGAATGAAAACACTCAGAACGATACTGATGAGAAACCAGGGCCAAGTGTGTCCAATAGCCAGGGCAATCGATTGTCCTATTTGAATGATATCTTCCATCGCTCAATTCCCTTTATCGTATTTTTACGATACGTTATGGTAAAAAAATCTAGAAAATACTGCCAACTTTCACTCTAAACCATTCGATAGTTTCATCGTTCAGGCAATAGGAGGTGGCTGGCCCTTCGGTCGTGCCGGTGATTAAACCAGATTCGCGGAGAACCTTGAGATGTTGTGAAACGGTTGCCTGCGCCAGAGGTATGAACGCCACAATGTCGCCGGTGATGCAATTGGGGTGCGTGACAAGATACTTCAATATCTCGAAGCGAGTGGAGTTCCCTAACGCTTTGAATACCGCAATGAGTTTTAGCTCTTCCTCTCCGGAAATATCAAGTGTGCAGCAAGCCACTGTTTGAATCATACTCATATCGACAATCCTTTATCGTATATTTACGATATAGTAACTTATTTTTGCACAGTTGTCAACTATTTTTACCAGGCCAATTCATCTAGTCTGGCCTCGACAACATCGCGTATAAGGAATTGTTATGGGGGGGCTTCCAAAATGGGATTAATATAAAGAAGATTCAGCTCGGTTGCTCTGTGCATGGCCTGGACTCGGCCGTGGACTCCCAGTTTGCTATAGATGTTCTTTGCGTGCGCTTTGATCGTATTGATAGAAACGTAAAGCTCCTCGGCAATTTCCCGGTACGATAGCCCGGTCGCCAGTAACCGTAGCACCTCAAGCTCGCGGTCGCTCAGTGGCTCAATGAGATCGCCGTCTTTGGCTATTAGATCTTTTGTTTCGGACGTTACTGCCCCATATTGCTCAGTGCTGAATCCATCCAGCAATGCGTTTAAAAACTCTCGGCTGGCTGCTGGTCGCGAAGCGCTCTCTCCGCGACCTGGCCAACGGCTGAACGCTCTCATCAGGTCGGCCATCGGCTCACCCTCATCAAGGAAGACGCGAATGGCGCCGGCCGGCTCCGCTAGAGACAGGGCTCGTTCCAGGGCCATCATGGCCTGATCTGTGTCTCCCTGAGACCGGTAGGCCAGCGCTTCAAGCAATAAAACCGGCATCACGGTCCCGTTGCGGCCGCCTTCCTCGGCCAAGTTGCGCATCTTTTCCAATAGCCCAAGCGTCTCTCTCGTCCGGCCCTGAGCGATGAGAATCTTGGCCAACGTGAGATATTCTTCTTCGCACATATAGGTAGGGTCATCCGTGGCCTTCAATCCCCTCTCAACAGCCCAACGTGAGGCGGCGTCTATATCCCCGTCTAACAGGTGGAATCGCGCTTTCCAGGCTTCTTTCGGACTGGTAAACCAGGAAGGAACGTCCGACTCCTGCTCCATCAGCTCCATCTCCTGGATGATCTCTTGAGCGCCGGAACTGTCTCCCAACGCATAAAGGGCTCTCATCGTGGTCAGGTAGCTGTAGCCCAACACGCCGATGTCATATCCCTGCCTACTCAATTCGGAGCCTTTGCTAAGGTAGACCATGGCTTGCTCCAATTCATTCCATTCGCTTGAGATCAATCCCAGCTCATCGTACAAGCAGCCCGCCATCTCGGTATGCAGCACCCCTCGCTTCGCGGCTACCCGCATGAGATCCTGGCATAGCTCGTTCATCTCTTTCAGCTGACCTTGCAGAGAGAGGATATTACCCAGGTGCAAGCTGGTGCTCATAATAAGGTAGATATTGCCTGATATCTGGCTTAATCGGACCGCTTCGGAGAAAGTCTGGTTTGCCGCTACCTGATCGCCGCTAAGATCTTGAGCAAAGCCAAGAGCTATTGTGGTGATGGTGCGCCACATTAAGCTACTTTCAGGGAGATAATCGAGAGCCAGGTTCGAAAAATGAATGATGGCCGGTATATCACCCCGGCGGGAGGCCATGGAAGCGCGGATGGCGGCCGCCCTACCCAATTGATCCCTTATCTCCAGCTCGGTTTCTCGAGCCCGCTCTGCCTGAGCGCTCACATGCGAGGGGTCACCGGATGAGTGAAGGACTCGTTCAGCGGCCTGCAATCTCGAGTCGGCCTCCTGGTTTTGACCATTCATATGTAGCGTCCAGGCGTGAAAGTTGCACAAGCCTGGTCTGGCCACCACGTACTCATCTGGGAGGGCTTCCAGCCAACCTAACAGTGAAGTCGGTTCGCCACGTTCCCACAGATCTTCTCCAAGTTTCTCGATTAACATTGCTGCCCTGTCATATTCCGCCGCCGCCAGCGCATGCTTAGTCGCTTCCTCTATAAATCCGTTCAACTCATACCATTCACTGGCTCGACGGTACAGATCGGGCGCCCGATCAGGGGCGGTCTGATCTAGCCGGCTGCGCAGTAAGTCGGTGAAAAGATGATGATAGCGGTACCATCGCCGTTCGTCGTCCAGCGGAATGATGAAAAGATTGTCCTTATCCAGTCTCTCAAGTGTCTCCTGACCTCCAGGTTGACCGGTGACCGCCTCACATAGGCGGCCGGTCATCTGGTCCAATACGGCAGTATCAAGTAGGAAATTCTGGATGGCTTCAGGTTGTCGGTTCAGTACCTCGTCAACAAGGTAGTCCATCACGTACCGGTGGCTGCCGGTGAAGGTTCTGACGAAGCTGGATACATCCTCTAGTCCCTTCATGGAGAGGACCGCCACTTGTAAGCCGGCGATCCAACCCTCGGTTCGAGCATCCAGGGCGGTGATATCCTCGGCTTGGAGCGGTAAACCGAGAGCTCGTTCGAAGAGTGCCGCCGTTTCTTCAAAGTTGAAGCGAAGGTCGGCCTCGCGCAGCTCGACCAATTCGCCCCGAACGCGCAGACGAGGAAGAGCTAATGGGGGATCAGTCCGGCTGGCGATTACCAGGTGCATTCGCGGTGGAAGATGGTCGAGCAAAAATATCAGCGTTTCATGAACCGATTGGGCGTCGATCCGATGGTAATCGTCCAAGATAAGGACGAATGGTCGCTCCTCTGGGTCTCCCGAGAGCGCTTCCGTAATTTCGTTGATCAGAGCTGTAAGGATCATCTCTGTCACTGGAGGTTCAGGGGACTGGAGCAAACCTAGCGCGCCTTTTCCGAGGCCTTCTTCAAGTCCTTGCAATGCGCCGATGAAATAGGCCAGGAATCGGACCTGATCGTTATCGCTGCTGTCCAGCGACACCCAGGAGAAGCTTGCGGAGTTGCCCTCCACCATATCTAGGCTGTGGACCCACTCGTTCAGAATAGTTGATTTTCCAAATCCCGCCGCGGCGGAAACGAGGATAAGCCTGCAATTCTGATTAACCGCCTGGTCGAGTTGTTCGATAAGTCGCGGCCGGGGCACGAGATTGGGTTGAAGAGGTGGGATAAACAGCTTCGTCTGTAGCAGCGGCTCGATCATGGAAACATTATACAAGGAAAATGTCAGTTGTTCAGAGCCAGGTTAATTACCAGATTCTGGTTTCTGCTTCAGCCAGGTTGGATGACCTTTTCTCCGGTACAAAACCGGAGCGGGACGGTTTCACCTTGGTTTTTGTGCTACAATGTCGGCTGTAGGGCATCGCACTCTCGTTTCACCTAGCCCTTACGCAATTTTGGATCAAAATCGATATCTATCCGGACCAATCGGCGGCCGTAACCACTGTCGTCTTCGCTACCGGAGCAGGTGATGAAACGTAAGCAAAGAAAGATTCACCCCAAAGACAAGAAGGATCCTACCCGTCAACAATCGCATCCTGGCTCCCAGCGAATACAGGCCAATCAGCTTCAAACCGCCACTCTCCACC
>JBARZW010000451.1:0-2503 GCA_049650305.1 Promineifilaceae bacterium (SeqCode) | reverse complement strand
CCCGTGGACACCGCTCGGCTCACCGATGGGCTTCAACAACCTCGACGCCAACGGCAACCCGACCGCGCCGATCGTCAACGAGCTGGTGAACTTCGGCTGGGAGTACGTCTTCCACTGCCACATCCTGAGCCACGAAGAGATGGACATGATGCGGCCGGTTTCGGTGGCGATGCCGCCCAACGTGCCCGACGGGCTCGTGTTCGACGCCGGGGTGCTGACCTGGAACGACAACTCGATCAACGAGACGGCCTTCCTGGTCCAGAGGTCTGCTGATGGCGGCGCCAACTGGGTCGACCTGAAAACGATAGATCAACCGCTACACCAGACCGACCTGACTGTCGACAAGGGCCAGCGCAGCTACATGGACACGACGTTTGACCCGAATCTTCCGTACCTGTACCGGGTCGTGGCCCTCAACAGGATCGGCTACCTGGATGGCGCAGGTGGGTTCTCGGAAATGACCGTCCAGTCGGTGTCGGATCCCTTGGACTATACTCCCCCCCTGGTTGCTGTTCCGATCCTTACAGCAGCTTACCAGGCCGGACCACAGATCCTGCTGAACTGGAGCAATGTGGTTAGCGAAACCGGCTATGTCGTGGACAAATCTACCGACGGCGTGATCTTCGTCCAGATCGCAAGCCTGGGTGCGGACGTCACGACCTACACCGATGCAACGGTAGCCCCGGACAGCGTGTATTACTACCGCGTGACCGCAACTAGTTTAACGGGCGACGCGACGTCCAACATCGCCACGGTCACTACTCCGCCGACGGCTCCGATCATTCTGGGTGCAGTTTATCAGGACAAAATGCAAGCCGTGGTGACCTGGGCAGATACCTCTACCTACGAGGACGGGTTTGTGGTGGTGCGCATCGACGGCGATATCACTACGGAGGTTGCAACGGTGCCCGCAGACACCACGACTTACACCGACACGGCTCTTGCCTTTGACGGCCAATATGTCTACCAGGTGTACGCCTTCAATGCCTCAGGACCCTCGGCGCTGTCTGACGTCTCTCCTGAGGTTCATGCCCTGCCATTTGCCCCGACCGGCTTGACGGCAGTTTATGACTCCGGGGTGCAGCTGACCTGGTTTGATAACTCCGAGGTCGAAACCGGCTTCAGCGTCCAGCGCTGCGATATCGCAGTTTGCACGGACACGGACTTCACTGAGATCGCGACTCCTGGGCCCTTTGCCACTGGTACTGGTGTTGGCAATGTCACTTACATCGATACGAACGTGACGCCGAGCGCCGTCTACACCTACCGGGTGGCTGCCGTGAATGCGGGCGATTGGTTGTCGGATTTTTCGAGTAACCTAACCATAACCCTTCCGAACTTTCCTGAAGCTCCCATTCCTGGGAACATTGCACGCGCAGGCACCAGGGGCAGAGATGCCAGGCGGATCACGGTGACCTGGACGGGCGTTCCCGACGTGAACGGCTACACGATCCAGTGGGCCACCGATAGTACGTTCGCCACCCTGGTGGGGAGCGGTTCGGCCAATCAGGACGCCACCAGCTTCACCACCCGCAATCTGACGCGCGGCAATACATACTACTTCCGGATCCGGGCGAACAGTAATGCCAACGGATCATCCCTCTGGGCGGATTACCCAGACTACACCTTACCATAATTGTCACAGGCACATTCGGGGGAGGGATTACTCCCTCCCCCGGACTGAGGAGGTCATCATAAGCTGGCGTCGGAAGGCGTGTGAATAGTCCTAGATCGTACCGGCCGCCCACCTGATGCCAAGCAGCGCCAGGTGGAAGGCCACTTTTTCCTATCAATCGATTTTTCCACAGACCTCGAGCGCCTGACAAAATCGATCGGAGCAATGCCACGGCCGATTTCCTGGGTCAGCTCTACGTGGGTACGTCGAATGTTGTGGATGGCGGTTAGCTATGGCGACAGCAACAACCTTATGGCGTCGACCTGTCGCCCGATCAAGCCAAGCTGGGTTCGGCTGGTCAGACCGTCACTTATACCTTTTCCATCACCAACACAGGCACCATGACCGACAGCTTCGACCTGACCGCCACAGGGCAAACCTGGACCACTACCCTGTCCACTTCGCTGGTGAGCCTGGCCCCGTCTGCCAGCGCTCAATTCACCGTTACGGTCAGCATCTCCGGAATGAAGGGATGTAAGCGTTTGCCGCATATACAGCCACAGATGCGCCAAATTTCAGCCAGCGCTCGGACAGCATCCCCAGTATACGTGCGTTTACGGCCTCTTCGTTCCCGATAACATTCCGGGATGCCCTTGTGGAGTCTCCGGATGGCGTGCTTGCGATGGTAGCCAGTTGAAGCCACAAACTCGTCCAAGATACGCGTCTTTTCTGCCCGAGTGGCCTGAAGATAACGAGCGTGTGTTCGTTTGACCAATTCATCTTTGCTTTTCTTGCTCATGACATGTTGCCTTAGTTCGTCCATAGTGACGACAGTAACATTTTTTCTGAGGCAACGATATGAGCCTTAGTAACATTTATTATGAGTCA
>JBARZW010000450.1:0-10556 GCA_049650305.1 Promineifilaceae bacterium (SeqCode) | reverse complement strand
GTGGGTAGAGCGATTGCATCTACCAGCGGCCTGGGCAACTGTATCGCCTTCGTAATCATCGAACGCTCCTATCTTACTACCCAACACAGTCGTGTGCCGCGCAGCGTATTGTTGCCAAAGCGCTCGCAAGCTCGATTTTTACCAGCCGCTTAAATAGTAGCCGGTCTGCCAACGAGCCGCAATCGCTGAGACCAAGGTTAATCATTCCTCGAGGATGGGGCCGAAACCACAAGCAAATCAAGGACGTCATCCCACTCGGTTTCCGCCCCAAGCTCTATCATTCAGATGTGTATACATCCAGCAGAACCTGACGCCACCTTACTTATCTCCGGTCACGTTCCCCTTAGTCAGATGCAAATTCCTCTTCGACGATCTTGAAGGGCCTCGACACGATTTTAGAGATTTTTGATGACAGGCATAGGGGACGCCAAGCGGACGACGAGTTGGGTGGGATGCTGGAATCTGCGATTGTTGCTGTATGCGCGGCCGGATGCCGAAATTAATCGGCCGTGTCCATGATTAGCTCGATATCAGTGGGCGAGTTCTGTCCTTCGGGACCCCAGATGGGGCGTTCCTGGATGCCTGCGATCGACGTGGTTTCACCGCGTCGCACCGCGCTGCTTAGGTGGGACACTTCGAGGTGGTCAGAACGCTGTTGGCTCGGGGGTTTTGCACCAAATCTTGAAGCAGAAGGACATTCGCCGCGACTGGCGGACTGCTATCGAGCCCTTCTTTGACCTTCAGGTTTAAGTGACCGGTGCAACTGACAACCCAAAATAGTTGCCAACCCAGCGTCCTGTTAATGTTTGTACTTGTCTGGCCTTTGGCATCCTGACTATCCAGATTGCCATGATTGCCAACAATATTTGGAACTTGCCTCTGCCTGCGATTTCACACATTCTGGTGGCATTCTCGTGATTTCATGCACACCCCTTACTTAATTACAAGCGCATTTCAATCCAGATCTTATTGTATCCAGATAATCTAAAGTTATACTGTATTCAAGTCTTTCTTTGCCGATCGTGCTCAGTTCGAGGCAAAAGACGCTTCATGTTACGCCAGGTGTACAGCGATGTGTGACATGTCTTGGAGGTAGCTATGACAGGGCAAATGCCGCGTCTGGATGTCCAGGGACCTGAAGGTCAACATTTCAAATTGGAGGCTAACACTGATCGCGTCACTATTGGCCGCTTTGGCGAGCATAACGACATTGGGCTTGAACCAGATCCTCAGCAGCTTGTCAGCCGTATGCGCCACTGTACGGTCGAACGCGAGGCCGGCGTATGGTGGGTGATCGATAACGGTAGCGTTAACAAGACCTTTCTCTGTAGGGATGAGACAGTCCAGGTTGTAGATGGAAAAGCCATACTTAGTGATGGCGATTCGATTCGTATCCTCGGCCGGCTGACGGAGGAAGGAGAACCTTATTATTGGCAGATCACTTTCCACGATCCACTCCGAACCCAACCGGCCGAGATAATCTCCGACCTAGCCTTTCTCCACTATGAGTGGATACAGGCCAAGCTCTATCGATTTGACGGCCGGGCGAGACAGGAGATCGTTGGTTTGCGACCTCAGGAACACAAGCTCATCCGCTTCATGGATCAGCGGAACCGGGCCAACGACTACGTCCCGGTAATGTGCACCTATGTAGAGCTTATCGAGGCCGTTTGGGGCGACGACGCCTATGGCCACACAGAGTCCGACATCAACCGGCTGGTCTGGGAGCTACGCCAGAAAATCGAGATCGATCAGAAAGAACCTCAGTTTCTACAGGTGGTTCGAGGTTTAGGCTATCGTCTGGTATCCCGGGCCTAGTTCCTTCGTAAGGCTTTTTGGTATTTTTTCGTTTATAAGGCATCGTGCATGCAGACATGGAAGATCTAACGGGTAAGCAGCTCGGAAAGTATCAGATCATCTCCCCCCTTGGCCAGGGTGGGATGGCTGCCGTGTACAAAGCTTACCAACCGGGGACAGAGCGAAATGTTGCCCTTAAGATCTTGCCTCGCCACTATGCCGGCGAGCCGGAATTCCTTGATCGTTTCAAGCAAGAAGCCAAAATCATCGCTAAATTCCAACATCCCCACATCCTGCCAGTTTTCGACTACGGCGAGGATGATGGCTACACCTACCTGGTGATGCCTTATATCAAAAGCGGCACCCTATCAGATTTGATGGTTGGTCAACCCCTGGCTCTCTGGCGAATACGGGACATTATTTCCCAGGTAGGCGATGCCCTTGACTATGCCCACGCCTATGGCGTTGTCCATCGCGATATAAAGCCGAGCAATATCCTCATCGACGAACGCGATAACTGCCTGCTGACTGATTTCGGAATCGCCAAGATCGTCGGAGGGACGGCCCAACTCACGTCTATCGGGCACACGATTGGCACGCCGGCTTACATGTCCCCTGAGCAGATCGATCCCGGGCGGTTTCAGGGCGAGGAGTTGGACGGGCGGAGCGACATTTATTCGCTGGGCATCGTATTTTACGAACTGGCTACCGGCCGTACGCCGTATCGGGCCGAGACGCCACCGGCCTTATTCGTCAAACATCTGTATGATCCGCTGCCCCCACCCACAAAGATAAATCCCGATTTGCCCGAAGCTGTAGGGAATGTAATCCTCAAATCGTTGGCCAAAGATCGGGAAGACCGCTATCAGACGGCCGGCGACATAGTATTGGCTGTACAAGAGGCGATCGAGGTTGATCCGGCCGAAGTCATGCGTGCCCGGGCGAGAGAATCCGACAAGACGGCGGCCGTGGTTGATCCCCTGGCTCTGGCACTAGGCAGTGCAAAGCCAGAGGCCATTCCGGCCGAGTCACCCATTGAATCTCGCCGTTGGTTCACGCACCGACCCTTGTTGATCGCTGGCGCTACTTTTATCGTCATTACTGCAATTATGGTTGTGTTCCTGGTTCGAGTTATTTTGTCCGACAATTCCCAAGCCAATAATGAGGGTACCCGGGAAGCAGTTGCAATCGTGACGGAAACGGTTGGTGAAACGAACGTCGAAACTACTGAATCGGCGGCCGAAATTCCTGCCGCTCAACCAACAGCCAAAACCGAAGCCATTGATCCAATGCCTACATCTGTCGTTGAAGATCTTCAAGAGGTTGATGCTGCCGGCGAGATCCTGTTCGAAGACGATTTTGAAAGTGGCTTTGCTCAAAATTGGCAGAATATTTCTGAAGGATTTGACGTCATCTTGGATGAAACTGGTCATTACGTCCTGAGAGCAGATGGCGCACAATGGGGCGGGGCGAATGTTGGCGATACCAGTTGGCAGGATTACGCTCTTGAGTTCAAAGTGAAGATCTTGGCGACAAGCCTAGAGCTAGACGGGTCAGCCGAAGTTGGACCTGTTGTCCGCGATTATTACGTTCCACCTAACTGTGGCGGCTATACCATTCAGATTCGAGCGACTCCCGCGCGGGGGGCTCAAATTGCGTACGAAGCGCACCCTGATAGCAATTGTGAATATACTATCCTCGATAAGGCTAACACAGTTAGCCTGGAGCTGGACCGTTGGTATTCAATCCGTATTGAAGCTGCTGGACCTGAGATTACTACTTACCTTGATGGGCAGCCGATACTCCACGCAGTGGGTAGCGAGCTACTTTTGACTGGTGGAATTGGGCTTGTCGATGTGCCGGGCGTGATCAAGTATTTTGATGACGTTCGTGTCGTAACTTTGCCCGCTGAATCTCTTGCCAGCCCGCCAGGGGACTCTCCACCAGATGAAGAGGTTTCTGAAGTCGATGAGACCGGCGACGCCCCGAAGGCCGGAATCCTCTTTGAAGACGATTTCGAGAGCGGCTCGGCCGGTGAATGGAATTATCTCGGGGCTGGCTTCACCGTCGTTGAAGATGAAACCGGTAATTACGTGCTCCAGCTCGACCTGTCGGGAGCAGAGGACGCCGAAATCGGAAATTCTTCCTGGCGTGATTATGCTCTGGAATTTAGGGTTAAGATCCTGGAATCATCCGATTCTGGGGATATCTGGGTCCACCCCCGCCACAATCAAGCTTACACTATCTGTACGCCCTATACGCTCTTCTTTAAAGTCGGCGAGGAACAAGATAGCAGGATCGAGCGGGGAACAAGCACAGAGGGCGGTTGTGAATCAACCCTGCTGGATACGGAAGAAGATTTGAACCTGGAAACAGATCGCTGGTATTCGTTCCGCATCGAGGTGGTTGGACCGGAGATCGCTGTTTTCCTCGATGGACAGCCGGTCCTTCACGCGGAGGACAGCGAACACCCATTGAACGGGCCAATTCGTTTCTCGAAATCAGCAGATGGTCTTGTTTACTATGACGACATACGTGTTATTCATCTTCCATATAATAAAGAAGGCGCCACGTCTTTTGTTGAGGGTGACGTCCTGTTCGAGGACGATTTTGAAAGTGGCTTTGCTCAAAATTGGCACGATATTACAGAAGGATTTGACGTCATCTTGGATGAAACTGGTAATTACGTCCTGAGAGCCGATGGCGCACAATGGGGCGGGGCGGATGTTGGCGATACCAGTTGGCAAGATTACACCCTTGAGTTTAAAGTGAAGATCTTAGCGACAAGCCTAGACCTAGATCCAGACGGAGTAGCTGAAGTTGGACCTGTTGTCCGCAATTTTTACGTTCCACCTAACTGTAGCGGCTATGGCATTATTATTCGAGCGACTCCCGCGCGGGGGGCTCAAATTACGTACGAGGCGCGCCCTGACAGTAATTGTAAATATACTATCCTCGATAAGGTCAACACAGTTAGCCTGGAGCTGGACCGTTGGTATTCAATCCGCATCGAAGCTGCCGGACCTGATATTACTACTTACCTTGAGGGGCAGCCGATACTCCACGCAATGGGTAGCGAGTTACTTTTGACTGGTGGAATTGGGCTAGTCAATGTGCCGAGCGTGATCAAGTATTTTGATGACGTTCGCGTGACTGAGCTGCTTCCGGTCACACCGGATACAAATCTGGAACTGGCCATTGAGTCCGCCCGTGCAGACCCGGATGGCGCTTCTGCTGTGTCGGCCCTGGAGACCGCTGCTGGCCGAACAACCACATATCAGGACGACTTCTCAGATTCACTGGATAGCAGATTCATGGCAGTAGGCGAGGGCGATAGCTCTGGTCGCTTTACTGACGGCGCCTACTTGCTACAGGTAGATCTAGAAGCGATAGCATATCTCAGCACCGGTCATGACGTCAGCCCACATCATGCCGACGTTGTCCTACAATTCGATATACGGCTTGATCCGTCGCTCAGTGGGCAGGGCAGGATTTTTCTCCGTTCGTCCGAGACGGGTCAGTATGAATTCGTATTCTACTACAAAGATCGGGAACTACATTCCCAGATCAGTTATAATATTCGTGGGCTTTCCAACGATCTTGCTCCATTCAATCATGGCCACGATGATGGCGCATGGCACAATGTCGTCGCCGTTGTGGTCGATTACCAGGTTTCGTATTTTTGGGATGGAGGGCTTGTGTTCACCGACACATATGACGTTTCCCCAGGGGGATCCTTCAGTATAGACGCCATGCCGGGCACGGCCATGTGGATGGACAATTTCCGCATCTGGGAAATCGACACCTGAGCAGTATTTGGGGAGTAAAGATTTGATGGGGGGGAGCTGCTTCACCTAGGGCTGCTATCTAGTCATTTGGCCCTAGACCGATGTTTCCATCCTGATGGGTTTGGAGCGAAGTTCAATCTAGATTAGATTTAACTACAATGGACCCAGGAGACCTTCTGATCAATACTGTTAGACATGAGTTTCATCTGGACGGCGAGGGTATATAGCCTCCACGAGGCAGCTCTAGATATCTCTGGCACCGGCTATCGCCATTAATGAAGGGAGACAAACAATATGTCTGCACAGAAATTCAACGACACTTTGTTCCAAGCAAACTACAAGCCCGTCCCCACTCGTAACAAACGTTCTCGAACTGTGATGGTTCTCCTGGCACTCGGACTGTTAGTGCTAATTCTCGTCTTTTGGCCGTCCAACACAGATCCCCCAGAATCATCTCCCGGCAACACCACAACTTATAAAGGCACATCGTGGAATCCATTCCTACCCGATCTATCTCGATACAGGGGGTTAACTATCAGTCTGCCACCGTTCAATTCATCCAAGCAAAGCCTGGACCGATACGCCTCCTTGACGAACATCGCACCACGCATCACTTCACCTGCGCTCAACCCGAGCTACTTCAGTCCGCTGACGAACATAGCACCACCCATCACGTCACCTGCGTTCAACCCGAGCTACTTCAGTTCGCTGACGAACATCGCACCACGCATCACTTCTCCTGCGCTCAACCCGAGCTACTTCAGTTCGCTGACGAACATCGCACCACCCATCACGTTACCTGCGTTAAACCCGAGCTACTACAGTTCGCTGACGAACATCGCACCTCGCATCACGTCACCTACGCTCAACCCAAGCTACTTCAGTTCGCTGACGAACATCACAGCCCGTTATATACAGCCAATACAGAATCCACCAATATACATCGGTCCGTAGTATACTATTTATATCGCTGCTTTGGGCGCCAAGAGGGACCCAGGTGGCGGGGCAACCAGTCCATGACGAGATGGTTAATTGCCGGCGATTCGTTCTAGCCCTTCTCGAAAAAATGGGAATTTTACAGTCAGTCAGAATCAGCTCTGAGTTCAAACCAACAGTTAGTACTCGCTAAGGAGGAAAAGCGATGTTCGGAAATCGAAGACAGCGTAGAAAAGAGTACAGTCTATACATATCCTTGCCTATAGGAGTGGGATTGGGGGTAGCCGTGTTTGTCCTGGTGGCTTTACTACCTGGTCCCGCACTAGGTGTTAGTGCCAGTGCGAGTGTTTGTGGCCCAATCACCAGCAACACCACCTGGACCCCGGCCGGCAGTCCATATATCGTTACCTGCGATGTCGAGGTTGCGAGCGGGGTAACCCTGACCATCCAGCCAGGGACAACAGCCAGGTTTGATGCTGGCACCTCGCTGAAAGTGAATGGGACTCTCGATGCAGATGGCTGCACTTTCACCTCCAACGATGCAACTCCCACTCGGGGGGACTGGGGGCACATCCTGTTCACAACCTCGAGCACAGATGCAATATTCGACGTCGATGGCAACTACCTAAGCGGCAGCAAGATAGAAGGCTGTTTGATCGAATGGGGTGGGGGTGGAGAGGGCACAAGTGGCGCGCTAGAAACCATCCTGGCATCGCCATATATTAACCAGAATACGATTCTGAACAGTGCCACGAGCGGCATCTACGTTCAGGGTCGGGCGACCAGTAAGCCGATCCTTATTAGCGAAAACAGCGTCAGCAATAACATCGGTAATGCCCTGGACGACGGTGGCGGTATTTATGTCATCAGCGGCGATGTTTACAGCAATACGGTCAGTAACAATGGGATTGGCCGATTCCCGCCGGATAATGGTGGTGGCATCTGGGCTTCCGGGAGCACCCTCATCGGCAATCTTGTCAACGCTAACAAGGCTAACAACCAGGGCGGTGGAATCTTCGCGACCGGTAGCACCTTGAGCGGTAATACGGTTAGCGGCAACGACAGTTTCAATGGCGGCGGCATTTACATTTCCAGTAGCTCACTGTTGGATAATGTCGTTACCGGCAACACCGCCCGTCGTGGTGGCGGTATCAACGCGGAAGGCGTCAGCACCCTCACCGGCAACACCGTCACAGGCAACACGGCCGATACTAGCAACGGTGGGGGTATTTTGGCCCAAGGCGGTACCACGTCGAACAATAGTGTTAACAACAACGCTGCTGACGATGATGGCGGTGGCATCCATGCCATGAATGCAACGGTAATCGGGAATGAGGTTAGTAATAACAGCGCCTCTAATGGCGGTGGCATCTACGGATTGGATGCCAACGTCACTGACAATAATGCAGATAGTAACAACGCAAGCAATGCTGGCGGCGGGATCTTCGTTCGTGCTCAGAGTACAGCGACGGATAACACAGTTACTAACAACAACGCCGCCCAGGGAGGCGGGATCTACGCCGAAAGCTATTTCAGCAGCCAACCCAATCTTACCGGCAACACGGTGGAGGGCAATGAAGCCAATTTCGGAGGCGGCGTTTACGCCGTGGATAGCACTGTGCGTGGCAATACCGTGATGAGCAACACCGTCCAGAGTGATGGCGGCGGCATCTACGGCGATGGTGGCACCCTGACGAACAATACGGTTTCCCACAACAGCGTCCCTTCCTGGGGACACGGCTCCGGTGCCTACCTGGTTGGCGTGACTGACTTCAGTTACAACGATGTGGTGACCAACACGGCTTCCGGTGGGACGGCCGGTGGCATCTCCATAGACGGTCAGCCCCAGATTCACCTTAACAACCTTCATGGCAATCAGCCCTATGACGCCGAAGTGGTTTCCTCCGACGACGTAGATGCGATTAACAATTACTGGGGTGCATCGGCCTGCAGCGCCATTCCCGGTTACATCTATGACGGCGATGACGTGCCCGGCCGCGGTATATTGTTATATGCGCCCAGCCTGTACTCGCCCGTCCCCCTGGCCCAGATGCAATCGCCCGCCGATCTGGTTCTCAGTGAAGAAGATGCCGTGTCAGTGACTCTCAGCTGGACGCCCGTCGCCGATATTCCAGACATCGGCTGCCGCTGGCCAGGATCGAGTGAACCCGACCTGGGCTATCGCCTTTACTATGACACAAGTGGCGCATGCACTCTAGATGGAAGCGGGTTGCCTCAAGGCAGCTCTCCAATTGACGCGGGCCAAGAAACACAATTCACCCTGACCGGCTTGTCGGCCGGTGAAAGCTACTATTTTGTGGTTGCGGCTTACGATTACCTGGAAAGGGAAAGCCCATTTTCAAATGTAGTTGTGATACCCCCTGGGCAACACAAGCTATATCTACCGGCTCTTATCGGGGATTGATGGCAGTAAAGGGAACCGGTAGACCATGGGTCTTGGCAAAAGGGCTCCATCCCCGATTTCCGGCTATTCACCAGCCCGGCCATGGGAACTGCCCGAGTTACCCAAAGAATCATAGAGAAAGACTTACATGATCAAGGAGGCCAAGGAAGCTCAAAAAAGTGGGGTGAAAGATGACTCCAGAATATCCTAACAGAAAGAACAATAATGTGGTCCATCAGACTTTCATACGTAACCGAAAGACAGGCAAGCTGGTCAATCAGGGCGACGGCAGCGGCGTCGGGAATGTCTTTTTGATCATCCTTATGATTGTAGTGAGTGCTGCGGCTCTCCTGTACTCCTTTCCTGGTGTTGGTGCTGGGGGTAAAATAATAACTATAGGGTTGCTGGTATCGATGTGGTGGGGGTAGTAAGGTCTAGCCGCCAGCAGAGCGATTCGCGCATACTTAAATACAAATGCAGTCGATGCAAATACGTTTGGCAATAACCCGGCCCAGACGCTCTACGACTGGCTGAGCCCCTGGCTGCCGGGCGACGAGGTGACCTTAGACGTGCGATCGGCCAAGGCGCAAGTGGCCATTACCGATCCAACGGTGCTGGCGGCTATCATGTCGGGGACGAGCGCGGCTGTATTGGCCTTGATCACGGGCCGGCTGCCGGTACTGAACGTCCAGTGAATCCCTTTTGCCATCCGATCCATAAATATAAGCTGAACGCCCAATGAGGACGTCTGGTGCGCCTTTGACGTAACACCAAACCACCGGTTCGTCATCGGCAGGTACTATGTTGTGGAAGGTAGCCATCAGCTTATAGGCCGAGTCGAAGGGAAGTTTAGCGATACGCGGAGACGCTTTGCGCGTATCGTCGACCATGGTGTCCCCTTTTTGTTCTAGCACCACCAGCGAGCCCTCGGTGGGATCGCCGACCAATGCGCCCTCCTTGACCACCGCATCAGAGCACAGGACCATGGGCAGCAATATCGGATCCAGGTTCGTTTCTCCGACACCGACCACGTGCGTATCTGGTCGTTTGATCCGTATACTTCGCCGGTCACCGAGTATTGATACCCGGCAATGACCAATTCACGGGCCGTCATCTGGTTCAAGAAGAGAGTCCCGGTCTTGTCGGAACAGATGGCTGAGGTTGACCCCAACGTTTCCAGTGCCGGCAAGCGCTTGATGATGGCACCTCGATTGGCCATTTCTGTCGCACCGATGGCCAGGATAGTGGTGACGACGATGGGTAGACCGGTGGGGACGGCGGCAATAGCCAGGGCGATCCCCAATACGTATAGATCGGCAAAGGATGCCCCGTAAGAAAGGCCAATTAAGATGATGAGAACCAGAGCGATACCAGCCATGATGGCGATGATGACCTTCAGGCCATCAACCTGCTAGGTCAGAGGCGACTTTTCTTCCTCGGTAGATTGCAGTATCCCGGGGATGTGACCCACCTCAGTGTTCATGCCGGCTGTTGTCACAAACAATTCTCCTGTTTTTTTCGTTCTTCCACAATAACCGCGAAAGACGACTCAATCGCTACCCAATCTCGACAATCTCACGCGGCCGCCCAACTATTAAATATCCCGAAGGATAGTCGAGTTATCAACCCCA
>JBARZW010000449.1:0-1794 GCA_049650305.1 Promineifilaceae bacterium (SeqCode) | reverse complement strand
CAGGAGGACTAACCGCCGGCCGCGCTAATGCCAACTACGCCCTTTTCCCTTATGAAACCGAAGATAAAATAGTTGCGCACAGCGAACAAACCGGCAGCAAAACCATCATCAGGGCGACTCAAAATGGCCGAACTCACCTCTGGGAACCTTTCTCAGACCGCTACGCTGGCATCTATCGTTGTGAACGCAACTTGTACAAAAATAGCTACGGCAACAAGCTGGTATTCGAGGAAGTCAACCACGACTTACAATTCACCATGCGTACTACCTGGCTCACCGGCGACCGCTTTGGCTTCATTAAACGCTGCTGGTTGCACAACAATGGTGACCAAGATTGGCAGGTCGATCTGCTCGATGGTCTACAAAACCTCCTACCTTACGGTGCAACGAATGCTCTGCAGAATTCATTCAGCAGCCTGCTCAATGCATACAAACGCAATGAATTAGAGCCCAGAATTGGGTTGGGAATCTTTGCGCTCAGCGCCACTCTCACGGACCGTGCCGAGCCAAGTGAGTCGCTCCAGGCAACGGTTGCTTGGCAGGTTGGGCTGGAAAGTTCCTGTTATCTGGTCAGCTCTGACCAGCTCGATGCCTTTCGCACCGGCCGTTCCCTCATTCCGGAGCAAGATGTGTGCGGCAAAGCGGGCGCGTACTTCGCCAACGCCACATTTGAGCTACCATCGGATCAAAGCCAACACTGGACCGTCGTCGCAGATGTGAACCAAGACAGCGCTGCTATCGTAGGATTGGAAAAACTGCTCCACCAGGACACGGCAACTATCGAAGAGCAAATCGAGGTAGATATTGCCCTGGGCACGGCCAATCTGATCCGCTTCGTGGCCGCAGCCGATGGTTTGCAACTGACGGCCCAGGAAACGACAACCACCCATCATTTTGCCAATGTCCTCTTCAACATCATGCGTGGCGGCATCTTCGCTGTCGGCTACCAGGTTGAGCGGGATGATCTGCTCGATTTCATTCGTGTTCGCAATTGCGTTGCATTGGCTGACTATGCGGACTGGTTTGCTGAACTACCAGCACAGACGTCTATCCAAGAGTTATACATGCGAGCCGCCGGCACCGATGTTCCTGATTTGATTCGCCTCTGCTACGAGTACCTGCCCCTGACCTTCAGCCGGCGGCATGGCGACCCTAGTCGCCCATGGAATAGCTTTTCCATTAACTTGAAACAACCTGATGGCTCCCCCCGCCTCGATTACCAGGGCAATTGGCGTGATATCTTTCAGAACTGGGAACCGCTAGCTTTCACTTTTCCCTCCTTTTTAGAAGGGATGATTGCCAAGTTCCTGAACGCAACCACCACTGATGGTTACAATCCGTATCGAATAACACGCGACGGCATCGAGTGGGAAGTACCGGAGCCTGACAATCCTTGGGCCAATATCGGCTACTGGAGCGATCATCAGATTATCTACCTGCAGAAGCTGTTGGAAATTGCGGAACAGGTGCACCCCGGCACATTGTCCACATTATGGAACCGCCCCATTTTTGCCTACGCCAACGTACCCTACCGTCTTCGTTCGTACCTGAAGATGCTGGCTGATTGGCATGACACCATTGAGTTTGATTGGGAGAGTGAAAAGGTCACGAAAACGGTTGTGGCCACTCTGGGTACAGACGGTCGTTTGCTACGAGACGCTGACGGTGCAGTGATTCACGTCACTATGACCGAGAAGCTCCTGGTTCTGTTTTTGGCCAAGCTCACCAATCTAGTGCCGGAGGGCGGCATCTGGATGAGCACGCAGCGCCCCGAATGGAACGACGCCAACAACG
>JBARZW010000448.1:0-4685 GCA_049650305.1 Promineifilaceae bacterium (SeqCode) | reverse complement strand
TGTCAAGTGGCGTAGTTAGGAGTGCCTCTCCGTGTCTGAAATCACGCTAACAGCGAACTGGTTCCAGTCTCAACGGCGCGGGCCCGGCCAAGTGGCTGAAGTCTGTCTGATAGAGTTGGCGTGTCGATTCCTTGCTGAAACAGCGGCGATGGCGTTGCCAGGCCTGGTTTGCCGCACTCATCGGCCACCACAACACCGACCTGTAACATGCCGCCTTCTTCTGCTAGGGTAGGTTAGGTAATGATGTTGCACTAAATATCTAGATCGCAATTTGATGTCGTCACACGACACTTAGCCGACAAAGCTACATTGAGACAATTTTCTTTAGGGACTGGATATGGTCTACTCCTATGCCACAGCAACCGCCAATGACCTGTACCCCGCGCTGTAACCAAAGTGCGGCCGCAGAGGCATAATCCTCTGGTGAGATTGTGTCGTTGAAAATCCAGTTTGGTGCCACAAAGCTACCCGAATGAGCATACACGCCAATTGGTCCGGACCAATTGGCCTGCAAGACATCTAAACAGGCATCAACGTCTTCGACTTCCGTGTGCATGATACTCACAAGCGGTACATCTTTATCCTGAATCGCCTCGATACCTTCTTCCAGCGTTGGGCCAACCAACAGGCGCGCGACACCCAGTTCATCCAGCTTACAGCTAAAGCCAACCCAAACAGGCAGGCCGCTCTTCTGCGCCGCGATTAGCACGATGCGCGTACGCTCGACATCGGCCATCATTTCCAGCATGATCAGGTCCGCGCCGGCCGTAGCCATGATCGCCGCTTGTTCCTCAATGTTCGCCCTTAATTGCTCACGCGTGGGAATATTGCTAGTAAAGGACCAATATGTGATACCACCGGCAACCAATACATTTGTCGCCTGCATCTGGGATCGCGCTTCTCGCGCCAATTCTATACCGCGGCGGTTGAGGAACTCAAAGTGCTCTTCAAGACCCGCGTCCTGCAATACATGGCGCGAAGTTGAAAACGTGTTGGAAATCACAATCTGCGCACCACAGCGGATGTAATCCTCGTGGACTTGGCGCACGATTTCGGGGTGCGTCATAGCGCCTCCCCCATTCCAAGCGTTATCTACCATGGGAACTCCGCGCAGCTCGATTTCGGTGCCGGTTGCCCCGTCGATCAGTATGCGGTCGCCGTTGTGCAAACGCTGCATGAGCGCGTGATACCGGGTCATGATGGAAACTCCTTTCTAGTTGTCTTGTTTCTACGATGAAGACGACGGCGTCGTTTGCGGGCGATGGAGACGATTGCCTGGCCATCGCCGGGCTCAGCGGTTAGGCGGCGACTCTGTAACCAGTCCGTCCGCTCATTTCCTAATGGACTAGATTGTATTTGGAATCTGAAGTTTACGGGAATTAACAGCTGGTCTGGTGATCGTGGCATATTGATGCCTCTTGGCTGTTCAAACCCTAAGGATTGGGCTCTAAGGATAGGGCGGCTAGGGGCCTCGTGGTTCGTTCTCCTCTAGGCTTTAGCACCATGGGAGCTATAATTACGAAATGCTCGATCTAGCCAAATCGCACCGGTCCATCAGATCTTTTACCTCCCAGGATATTGACGATTCCTTGCTAAATGACCTCCTGCTCGCCGGTCTGCGCAGTTCTAGCGCCGGCAACATGCAAACATGGTCGGTGATAGTGACCAGAGATGAGACGAACAAGCGGCAATTATACGAGTTACACCGAGAGCAGCAGATGCTTCTCGAGACGCCGGTCGTGCTCACCTTTTGTGCTGATGTGTTTCGAATGCGGGAGTGGATTCGGGTCAACAATTCGAAACAGAGCTTTGACGATTTTTTGGGCTTTTTAACAGGGACGGTGGACGCGGTGATCGCCGCGCAGACGATCAGCTTAGGAGCGGAGTCAGTGGGGTTGGGTATATGCTACTTGGGGACGACATGGTGGGCGGCGCGCCAGATCATTGAGATGATGGCCCTGCCCGAGGGGGTGTTTCCTGTCACGAGTCTCGTCATCGGTTATCCAGCAGAAGATCCGGCGTTGCGTGACCGGCTGCCGCTCGAATTGATGGTACACCAGGAGAAATATAGACGTTTATCTGACGAGGAAATCCTCGAGACGCATGCGGAGCGCGAACAAAACGCGTGGAGACGTTATAACGCGATTGGATCTGTGCGGAAGAAGTTGGCAGACGCCGGTATCACGCGCATCACCGACTACTACACCTCTGAATTTAAATATTCCAAAGAACTCCACCGGCGAGTCAGTAAGATGCTCATTGAAACGCTGCAGGAGCATGGTTTATGGCTGTGATACGTGCCGGTGAGCAACCAGGTAGTAATTGACTAGGGCGCCACATTATTGATATTGTGGGGGAGACAGATCTGCTGGAATCGTGGGTGGGACCGGAGTATTTCGCTCACCGCGAGCGTGTACAACGCTTTGCCTTTCCACCCCGCACCATTTGCGGCGGTTGCGACCTGCCAGACACCAACGATGAAGATTGTCTGGGCAATGGCTTCCCGGCATGTGGCGGTTATTTATGTGCCCTTGCGGTATTCCGTTGTCCTTGAAGCAGCCCGGCGAGTCACATCATAAACTGATACTTCAACCACTTACGCATTGGTTAGGACGCCAGCCGCGTTCAAGGTTGGAAAAGCGCCTCTGTTGGCCTCAACCAGTCTACTACCGTGGTTCCGACCGGCAGCGCCTGGCGTTGTTCGCCAGTTAGCGTATCGTAGATCCAGACCACGTTGGCGCTTAGTGTGTCGTCGATGAGGGAGTAGGCCAACTGTTGGCCGTCATGGCTCCAGACCGGTTCAACAGCGATGCCCAGACGTAACTCTCCCTGCCCGTCGGGATGGGCGATCCATAAGGTAGGCAGTCGGCCGTCTTCGGCCCGTTCATTGAAGGTGACAAAAGCCAACCAGTCGCCGCTGGGGCTCCACGACAAATAGTGGGGGACCATGCCACCGCCGACAGCCGTATAAGTATGAAATAACTCGGCGCTTTTGTTTTCAAAGTCAAATACGGCGACGCCCGACGTCCAGCCATGCGTCTCAGGATCACCGCTCACTTTCCAGGCCAATTTCCGGCCGTCAGGCGACCAGGCCGGCTGGAACAGTTTCTCGACGTCGAGGCCGTAATCCGAGGGGTGGAAATCTTCCGGTTCTGAGCCCCGGCGGACTATCCGGCCGGACTCGCCAAAACTGCCGTAAGCCAGCATCGCGCCGTCCGCAGAGAGCGCCAGCGGTCCGCCCATCTCCTGATCCAGCACGCGATAATCGCTTCCGTCAGTCCGCACGACGGTCGGATAACCAAAACCTGGCCCAAGATCAGTACTGGAACCGAAGATGATCACATCTTGTTGACCGGGCCACCACTGGGGCGATCCGTGGTACCTATCGGATGCTTCCGTCAGGTTGCGTCTTTCGCCGGTCGTCAAGTCGGCCAGCCAGATATCTGGGTCATATTCTGGCTGGAAAAGGACGTACCGGCCGTCGGCCGACAGGCGGGCCGCCGGCTCGTCGATGACAAAAGATGGTTCGCCGCCCGCGTCGATGATCCATAATCCTTCATCTGTGCTGTAGACCAATCCGGCCAGAGGGTGTGATTGAGTCGTGGCCGGCGGCGTGCTAGTGGAGCCGGAACTCCTTGCCTCGGTCACCTGTGCCGGCGGCAGCAGTAGCTCGCCCGCATCTCGTTCGATGATTTGCCGTGGAGAACAGGTCAGGTAGTCAGGCTCTATGATCTGGCCCTCCTCGTCCACCGGGCAGGCCAGGTAGTCAAGCCGGATGATGTGTCCATCGGTGTCTGCATAGACCAGGACGTATTGAATGTTTGTTTCCGTTTCACCGGTCGAAAAGAAGAGGCCATACTCCCCTGGCGCGTAATTTGGGTCCCGAATTGGCGTATCGGCTCGACGATAAGCCGCATAAAGCGCTTCGGCCTGAAAATCCAGGCTCTTGTCGACCTCTCCAGGCAAGAGGGCCACACCCTCGCCGAGCCCCATGACCGGCAGGAACTCTACCGGCGTGCCCTCTGTCTGGCCGGGATCGCATTTGGGTGGGCCGCCCAGTCCATCAAGGGTGGTGCAGCCGGCCGTGGTGAAGCGGAGTAATTCGCGCCTGGCTTCGAGGTCGTTGTCCAGGACGACGGCCGCCAACCGGTCCAACTCCGGGATGCCTGTCGTCGAGTTCCCCCCGGGCTGCGGAGGGGTGTCGGTCGCTTGCGGCGCCTCATCCGTGGCGGCCGGCGGTGGCGTGTCCACAACTGCTGATAATATCGGTGTCTGTAGCGTCTCAGATGGTTCAATTCCCTCGCCGTCTGGACCGCTACAGGCGATCAGGAGGGCCGTCATCACCATTGTCATGCAGAACATTGGCCAAGAAACAAAGAGCTTCAATCTGTTCATTCTAAATTCCCTTACCGGCCTGGCCGGTCTAGAAGCGCATTAAGCACTGCTGGTTCCACAGGTACATCGCTTGTATACGTATAAGTTATCGTTTGCGTGCCGGAGATGTGGGTTAGACAACATTCGACATTTGCCCGGCCATCCCAGCCCCTGGTCCATATCTTGCCGTCGGCGGCAACCACGATCCGCGGAGCAGGTATGTCGTATTCCGTCCAGGAACCGCTGCGATAACTGGCCAGGCTGTGAGCCCCACCTACCCAAACCGTGCCATCTTCGGCGAAGGTGATTTC
>JBARZW010000447.1:0-3891 GCA_049650305.1 Promineifilaceae bacterium (SeqCode) | reverse complement strand
AGCAGGCTTGGATCGCGAGGTCTCTGAAACTTCCTTGGCCAACGTGGTCTGGGACGAGAGTGCCGGGGATCCTGATCCCATTCCACCCGGATGGGCCATGGGCACTGCCCAGCAGATCACCGACTGGCAGGACGAGATCGACGGCGCACGTGAGACCTATAATATCTTTGCCAGCATGGCGGGTTGGGATTCCTATGACAACCTCGGGTCCACGATGCGAACGGTTAACAATGATCCCGGCATCAATTGCCCAAACGCCTTGTGGAACGGAACATCAACCAATTACTGTACTGGTGTAACTGGTGATGACGTCGTTGCCCATGAATGGGGTCACGCTTACACCAATTACACCAATAACTTGGTATACGCGTGGCAGTCTGGCGCCCTCAGTGAATCCTACTCCGACATCTGGGGCGAGGTAGTCGACTTGCTGAACGGTCGAGGAACTGACACTCCCGGCGGTCTTCGCTCGGATGGAGGATGTTCGATCTATGGACAAGGCACGCCCAGCGTTGACGACAGCTACCGCTGGTTGTTGGGAGAGGATGCTCCAGCCTTTGGCGGGGCCATTCGAGATCAGTGGAATCCGGTCTGCTATGGCGATCCCGGCAAAGTAAGCGATACGGAATATTGGTGTACCTCTGGAGATACTGGTGGCGTTCATACCAACTCCGGTGTGCCCAACCACGCTTTTGCACTGATGGTGGATGGCGGAACCTACAACGCTCTAACTGTAACGGGTATCGGCCTGACCAAGGCTTCGCACATAGAGTGGGCGGCCCAGAACATGCTCACCAATGCTAGTGATTTCGTCGATAATGCCGACGCCCTGGAAGCGGCCTGCACTGCTTTGACCGGGATAGATCTCCCTGCTCTAAGCACGTCTAATCCGACCCCAGGGCTTTCCGGTGATGTTATTGTGGCCGCCGATTGCCAGGAAGTGAGCGACGCCATCGCGGCTACCGAATTGCGCACACCTCCTGATCAATGTGCCTTCGAGCCCGCCTGGACAGCCGTCACACCGTTGTGCGAGGGACAAGGTACCGGCCAGGTCAATACGATTGAATACCAAGACTGGGAAACAGGTCAAGGCAATTGGATCACTGGCACCCATGACATTGCCAACCCGGATTCGTTTGACAATCCGGACTGGGTAGTCAGAGGCGCATTACCGGATAGAGCTGGCGATGCCATGTATGTCGAAGACAGCATCAATCGCGGTGCTTGTACGCCTGCAGATACTGTCGCCGGCGCCCTGAACCTCGACAGTCCGGCGATCGTTATACCTGCCGGTGCCCTGGTTCCGAGGGTGGCTATCGATCACTATGTTTCCACCGAAACAGGCTGGGATGGCGGCAACCTAAAGGTGAGCGTCAACGATGGACCTTGGGTAGTTGTTCCAGACATTGCAATGGAATATAACGGTTACTTCGCTCCCGGCGCCATCAATGGCGGCGCCAATGATAACCCGTTGGGAGGCGAAGAAGGTTGGACCGGCGGTGGTGAAGGTGCTGTCGCCACAGGCTGGGGTCAAACCCAGGTTAATTTGCTCGGTCTTGCCGGCCCAGGCGACACCATAGAACTCCGCTTCGACATGGGTCTGGACGGTTGTAATGGTGTCGACGGCTGGTATGTTGACGAAGTTGAGGTCTATTCCTGCACCGACGAAGAGTTGCCCATCTGCGGCGACGGTATTCTAGATCTGGGTGAGAGTTGCGACGATGGCAATTCTGCTGACGGCGATGGCTGTTCCAGCATCTGCCAAGTGGAGGATGGCTGGATCTGTTCCGATCCTACGCTCCCTGACCCCAATGGCACTAATATCGTTGCCGACTGGAGCTTTGAGGGCGGCGTACCCAATGCAGATTGGACCGCAACTTCAACCTTTGATGGAATCCCGGGATTCCCTCTCTGCGGTCCAGGCAATAGTTGCCCGGCTGCGGGTCTTGCTTCTACGGGAGTTTGGAATGTTTGGATTGGCGGCCTCTCGGGTGGTGTCACAAGCAGTGTTTCGCAAACCGTCAACATTCCTGCGACGTCGACTGACTTAACGGTGCAAACATTACGAGGTATTTGTGATGATGCAAGTGATACCTTGGTCGTTAGCCTTGATGGCAGTGATATCGGGACGGTCGTCTGTGATGCTACAGATGGTGACTTTGTAGAACAGACTTTCTCGGTGACAGGCTACAACGATGATGCTGCCCACAACCTTTACATCGGCGGCACGGTTGGCGGCACCAATGGTACCCATACCAACTTCTTTGTGGACGATGTTTCCATCAATGACAATGTACCCACAGCAGGCACACCAAGTATCTGTAATAAGGTAGTCGAAGACCTGGCTTGCAACGGAGGTACGATCGGCTTCGACACCGGCATCCCCAGCACCTGGACGGTTGTTGACAATGAAAGCACGGGTTTGGTATGGACGAGCACCGGTATCCAAGGCTACCCTGATGATTGCGGTGAAGGAAACACCACCAATGGATCCGGAGAGGCGGCCTGCGCATCCAGTGACAGTTTCGGACCAGCCGAATTCGATACTGAACTCTGGAGCAATCCGTTTAGCTTGTCTAGCTCTGATAGCGCCAGCCTGGATTACGCCGCCTACTACGACAATTATGGCGGGCTCGACTTCTTTGATCTGGATATTAGCACGGACGGCGGTATCACCTGGACAAACTTGCTGAGCTGGAATGAAGACCACGGTGCCGAGGACGTCAGCATCGACCTTAGTGCTTATGCCGGTATGTCAGACCTGATTCTCCGCTGGCGCTACTACGATCCAAATGTTGAAGACTGGGATTGGTCTGCACAGGTTGATGACGTATCGCTGAGCTGCGTTATCCCAGATATATCTCTGGAGAAAACGGTGGGTCTTGATCCGACGACCTGTGCCACGACGGACAGCATAAGCGTCCCGGCCGGCGGCGGAGGAACCACGGTCTACTACTGCTACGAAGCGACGAACACTGGTACTATCACCGTGACCAACCACTCCCTTGTGGATAGTGAATTGGGACCGCTGGTGATGGGTCTTGATTATCCGCTCGGACCTGGAGAAACGGTCAACAACGTTGCCATGAGCTACACCATCAGCGCAACCATCACGGCGACGACCGTCAATACGGCCACTTGGACGGCGATGGCTCCAGCAGGTGCTCAAGCCTCAGCTAGCTCCTCGGCGACAGTCACCGTCTTGCCGCCAACTAGTGTCTCGCTTTCTTCTTTCGAAGAGGCAGCTCCGATGTCCATGACGCCAATTTGGTTGGCAGCCATGCTCCTGATTATCTTGGCAGGTGCTGGGCTGACCTTGCGTCGAAAGTCGATTAAATAACCCTTTCCGCACCTAACTTATTTAGGTCGTGGTCAATATGGGGCGATCCCAAAACTGGGATCGCCCTTTTTTGTACGCCCGGCATGGGCAATGAATAGGAGGTGAAAGCCCTCTGCGGACATTGACCCATCAAACCGCTAGCCGAAGACAACTGCCTGAGAGTGAGCGAGCGAGGAGAGGAAGCTGGAGAACAAAACCAGGACCTGAATAATAAGAGTCGCCCTTCCGACCTGGCGCGAATTTTTCCTGATGCGATGCAGATGCTGAGTCGTCGCTGTTGCACTGATGCTCAAGTCCGGGAAGCGGGATGGTTATTGCGGCTATCAAAGTCGAACCTATAGTTGGTGTTTGGAGTGTAGTAGAGGACAGGGATCAAGTGCTTGCGAATTGCTCGATCAGGAGAACGGCTTTTCTGACGCCGTCCTCGGCCCTTATGCTGACGCCTAGCTCCCCGGCGTATCGACGGATCTGCTCATCGCCGATAGCCTTCTTAATGGCGGTCGCCAGCTTCTCGGCCGTTAGCTTCTTGCGAGGTATTGGCTTAGGACCGG
>JBARZW010000446.1:0-4578 GCA_049650305.1 Promineifilaceae bacterium (SeqCode) | reverse complement strand
CAAAGTCAGAGTACTCGTCTTCGGCCGTCAGCCATTGGCGAACCTGAACGAAATGTATGTCTGTTCCCGATGGTTCCTGCTGGTATAGGAAGTGTAGGGAACCAAGATGCCGGTTCCCGTTTTCTCTGTTACACACCGAGTAACGATCTCATCTAGCAATAATGGACACGGAATCGTAGTTCTCAAAAATGACGGGTCGTGCAATAGCGGCCTCAAAGTCAGCAGGGCTGAGAAAAGCGAAAGCTGAATGGCGAAGGTTATGACGATTGTTTCGTTGAAGATGAAATGCCCGGCCCATATTTGCGTATTACTCGAATGGCATTCGACGTTGCCCCCCCGCCAAAGGAATTGGTTGGGATAGACGGCCGACACTTCGGGCTTTTGCACTATTCGAATTCATTATTCGACCAGGAACATAGCCTGCAAAGCGCTTTTCCCGCTCGGCACTTGGTGTAAACGCGGCAATCCTCAGAATTGTGCAAGGAGACAGACACTATCAGCGATGACCCCAGTCTTTGCCTGGTAGTTCGTTGCCCAAACCAGCGCTAAGAGGCGACATTGAACCTTATCTCGATGATCTCCCCAGGCTGTACTACGTAATCGCGGTTGGTCAGCCGTGCCATACCTTTGACCTTAGCCTCATTGAAACTGTGGCAGCTCATATACTCTTCGAAGCTGACGACATCTCCCTTTATGAAGCCGCGGGCCAGATCGGTATGGATCGTGGCTGCGCAGGAAACAATATCTGAGTGTCTTTCCACCAACCAGGCGTGTGACTCGCTTGGTCCAGAGGTATAGAAGAACATGAGGCCAGCCCTGTCCAGCGCCCAAGATATGATGTCATCAATGTCTTCGTTTCCTTCAATCTGAATCACTGGTTTCAGGCTAAAAGGCGCGGCCGTCGCAACAACACTCAATTCCCGACCCGTTAATCGGATATCACATAGCGGCACCTCCATTTCGAGGTTATCCAGGCATCTCTGAAGGAGCGCTATCTCGTCAGCGTCAGTAAGCCGCACCATACGCGTCTCTATCTTCTCCATGTCATGAATCAGAAGATCCAGGATTGTCCTCTTGGCTATGACGATAACGTCGCACTTATCGAATTCATCGGGTAGAAAATCCACATAGAAAGGCGATACCTTCTTAGGGTTATCTTTCATCGATAATGCATCCAGGATCTTGTCGTTGTATCTAATCTTTCCTTCTGGAAGTTCCAGACCGGTATAACCAATTTTCAATTACAGTCTCCTAAAAGAAATATGTTGGGACAGTCTTCTTGTATCCAGCTCATTCCCCCGGCTGCACGTTATACTCCAGATATCTTCAGGTGCCGGACCAAACGATCATGACGGATGCCAGTACAACATGCCATGATCATTTGCCACATCGCCTGCAGGTTCTGGCAGAGCAAAACCCGACTATTCTACCAACACCGGCGATGTCAGGCCACAATTCGCAATTATTCAGGATCATCACATCTTTGATAGTTGCCTTAAGTGGGTATCATGTTCACTGGCTCCGGCCGGCTGGTGGGGAAAGGGTGGCTATTGCTGTGGGTTAGTATCTTGGTTTATTTGGTCGAATAGCTGTCCAGAAAGAAGAAACCCCACCAATCAAAATTGATGGGGTCAATATAGTTCAGCCGATCTGGCTCAACCTCATTATCCTCCTGGCGATGGTACAACACCGAGTTGCTGCATCATGCCCATGGTATCCGATTCGCCCCAGTGCTCTGCAAGCTGACCGCCCTCCACACGGAAAATGTCAATAAGGCCTATCGTTATTGTTTTGCCGGTTGGGGGAACGCCCATCAATTCGCCCTTGTGCGTGCCCCGAGAAGTCAATCTGGTAACGACCTTGTCCCCTTCAGCTATCTGGTCTTCGACGGTGAGGATCATGTCAGGAAACGCTAAGCGGAACATGGTGAACACTTGCTTGAGGCCTTCGAGACCGGGCGCAAAATCGGGACCAGGCGGATTGTGGTCTACGAAATCGGGGGCTACTAATTCCTCCGCAACCGATAGGATGCCTTGGTTAGCGAATTCCTCGTAAAAACGACGGACAATGGCCTTGTTTTCTTCTGACATTGGGTTTTTCTCCTGTTGTGCTGTGGGTGCGGAGGGGATTGAAACGGACGTGAATCGCACCGAAACGGAATAAGGGTTTGTGGAGCCTATTGTACGAGCCCAAGGAGTAGCCTGTCAATATTAGGAATTAATTCACAAGATGAAACGCAGACAAGGCGAACGACACGCATACTACAACTCCGGCCGCTGGACTCAACCGCTTGCCAGTTGCCTCCAAGTAAGTTTCTTGAATAATACCCAAGGGAATCCATATTTAGAATGGTGTGGCGAAAGGCATTTTATAAGAAAGGAGTTGAATATAATCACATGGATGATGAATATAACATCGTATATGTTGATAAGCCTGAAGAATCTGCATGGGGGATAATCGGACGCGGCGTCGGTAATTACAACACCCAACAGGCCGGTGATAATCAGTTTCAACGCCTATGTTTTGTGCTTCACGGGCCGGACAAAGAAATTATAGGTGGTGTGCTCGGTGAAATATATTGGGGTTGGTTCTATCTGGATTTGTTGTGGGTGAAAGAGGAACTTCGTGGTCATGGACATGGGCATCGACTTTTGACGCGTGCTGAACAGGAAGCACGTAAACGTGGTGCAAAGAATGCTTATTTGGACACATTCAGTTTTCAGGCGCCAAAGTTCTATGAACAGCATGGCTATCAGGTTTTTGGCGAACTACAAGATTATCCTACAGGGTATCAACGCTACTTTCTCAAAAAACAACTTTAGAAGAAGTGTTGCGCTAGGAGAACAACTTAAATAAATCAAAAAAACGAGCTAACAAAGCCTGCAACGGGCGGCTGGGAGTCCGCGATTTACAAGCCTTTTCCGCGCCCAAGCAGAACCCAGCTCCCAAGCAGAGTCCAAGCCCGCCCAGCCGCCGCTAACACATACCATTAGCATAATTGACCGCAATCCTTCAAGTTAATATGTACGGAAATGGGGATGCTGAACGGTAACGCGTCCAGGCGACTTTCTTGGTTTCAGTTTCAGAACTAACTCGTTACCGCACCGTTTGTCGCAACCTCCTTGTCAATTTATCGGCCTACCAGGTAGTATTAAGCGTCAACCCATTCCAGCGAAGCATCCCTCTGGCAGAGACCCAATGAAAATAGAGACAGGTTACTTCCTAATTTCCGATATCACTGGCTATACTCGATTCCTGGCTCATTCCGAATTAGACCATGCCAAAGAGATACTAGACGCGCTTTTTGAGTCCATCCTTGACAATATCGAGTCGCCGCTTATCGTGTCCAACACCCAAGGTGATGCCATCATCTGCTATGCCCCGGCACACGCCTTCCACCAGCCCGGGCAACTGCTCGACGTCATGGAGAGAACCTACTTCGATTTTCGCCGTCTTATCGAGCTGATGAAACTCAACAATAGCTGCGACTGCAAGGCCTGTATAAATATGTCTGCCCTGGACCTGAAAATCTTCCTCCACTATGGTGAATATCTGGAGCAGCAAATTGGCACTAAAACGGATTTGCAGGGAACGGACGTGATTCTAGCCCATCGCCTGATGAAAAATACCGTCGTCGATAAATTCGGGCTTCCAGGTTATGGTCTTTTGACCGAGGCTGCGCTAAAGGAAATGGGCATCGACCCGACCGTCGAAGGCATGCTGGAGCACGTCGAGCACTACGAGCATTATGGTGCTGTCAACGTTTTTATCCACGACCTTCGCGCGGCCTGGCTGATCGAACATGAGCGAATCCGTTCTATTGTGACTGCCGAGGATGCGGTAGCCTATGCGGGAGTTTTTGTGCCCATTCCGCCGTGGCTGGCCTGGGATTATGCCGCCAATGTGGAGCTGAAGAAGATATATTTCGACCTGGAAAGCATCGAACGCACGGATGTTGAAGGTGGCCGGGAAAAAATCGGCTCCTCTTTCCACTGCCGTCACAGGCTGGGCGACATTAACTACCTCTATGTCGACTTTGATCCACCCAACTACGTGACCTTTGAGGGTAGCGCCTTTGGCATCACTTCATTAACTACCGTGCGCATCGTCCCAGCAGAAGGTGGTTCCAGATTTGAGATTTACAACGGCCGCCCTTACGAGGAATACGACGATGAGATAATCACGCTACAACAAGAATTAACGGACTCGGCCGTGGCCAGATTCGCCAAAGTCATCGCCGACGAAATTCAGGCCGGCCGCATCGACCCAGAGTCAGAGAGATGCCGATGCCGCCCAAAAAACCGGCTTCGGTCGTCCAGATGTCGCCAAAGGCCGGTTCGGCGACATTTCCATCAAAGATCCCTCATAAGGGCGCCGCGCAAATTTCTACGAAAATATGCAATTGAACCGGTGATTTCTCGCCGGAGACTGCGGCCGGCAAGGCCGTGTCTTGTCAAGTGGCGTAGTTAGGAGTGCCTCTCCGTGTCTGAAATCACGCTAACAGCGAACTGGTTCCAGTCTCAACGGCGCGGGCCCGGCCAAGTGGCTGAAGTCTGTCTGATAGAGTTGGCGTGTCGA
>JBARZW010000445.1:0-2615 GCA_049650305.1 Promineifilaceae bacterium (SeqCode) | reverse complement strand
CCTTGCAGAAGAGGCTAAAGAGCGAGGGTATCAGTTTTCTGCGGGTTAAGTCACCGCTTGCCCCAAAGATAACTATTGTATTCGAACCGGTCATATTCGTTTTGCTCCAATCAAAATGGACGATCTTTGGTTATCGCTTTATGTCTAGTTAATCTGCGGTAGTTTCTCATTACAGTAATGTATTTGATCGTTGAGAGAACCTTCTGTCCTGGTTATCTACGGATATCCCTTCAGTCGACGGCCGTCTTCTTCTGTTATGTCAAGTATTCATTGTGTAATGCACCACTTAATCCTTCGGAAACGGCCGAGGCAAGGGATGATATTGGTCGAGTCGGAGCGTACAAGCATACCCCATCTCAGTCAAGCTAAATGTAATGAGTAGAACAGGTCGATCTCCGAACTGGGAGATTTCGTTCAGGGGCTTCTGCGGAAAACCGTTATAATAGGACCCACAATGGACCTTGAGTTGGCCACGACGCAGCAATCGCCCTCTAAAATCGTTCTCACCGGATTCATGGGAACAGGCAAATCGTCCGCTGGGCGCATCCTTGCCCGGGAGACCGGTCGAGACTTCGTGGATACTGACGAGCTAATTGTGGAACGCGCAGGAAAGTCAGTAGCTGAACTGTTTTTCGAGAGCGGGGAAGCCGCCTTCCGAAATTACGAAAGACAAATTGCCCGGGAATTATCCGATCAAGAGAACCTGGTCATAGCCACAGGTGGGCGCTTAATGCTGGATCCTCTAAATGCCCAGCTCCTCAATCGAAAGGCCCTTGTAATCTGTCTTACCGCCAGTGTGGGGGAGATTGTGACCAGAACCGGGAGCGATCTGTCACATCGGCCGCTTCTTGAAGGTGACAGTGCTGTAAAACAGATCGATAGTTTGCTCCAGGAACGCCAAGTAGGGTACAGCCAGTACAATCAGGTGGATACGAGCGGAAAAAACGTTCAAGAGGTGGCGCGAGAATTGATCGAGTTATCCAGTCAATTGGTTAAGGACGGTCGCTGGTATAGGCAATTGACGAGCCGTATCCCGGTACAGCACCCAATTGGCGCCTATGAGGTTGTCATCGGAAAAAATCTGCTAACCTCTTTGTCGCAGGTGGTGGGTCTTCAGAGCCCTTGCGCCGTGGTGACCGATAATAATGTTGCCGCACATTATGTAAATAATCTTGGCGATTTAGACAGACTTACTACGATCATTACTCCACCCGGCGAAGAAAACAAGACGCTGGAGACGCTGCGTCTCATCTACGATCAATTGCTCGAGGCAGGAATGGATCGTCGAGGGACGCTCATAACCCTTGGAGGTGGTGTCGTCGGCGATATGGGCGGATTTGCGGCCGCGACATATATGCGGGGAATTAAGTTGGTTCAGTGCCCGACGTCGCTGTTGGCCATGGTAGATGCCAGCGTCGGAGGGAAAACCGGCGTCGATCTGCCTCAGGGGAAAAACCTAGTCGGTTCGTTCAAACAGCCAGAAGCCGTCATCGCCGATCTTGATACTCTTAAGACGCTGCCTGGGAGTGAACTTCTCTCCGGCATGGCCGAGGTGGTTAAGGGCGCAATAATTGCCAGTCCAGATCTTCTAGGTTACGTTCGCGACTTAGCTCCGACCATTGCACCTTCAGCACTAAATGCGGATAGTGCTTTGCCTCTTGCCGATTTACACACGATTATCGTAGAAGCTGTGATGATCAAGCGAGACATTGTCGAAACGGATCCATTCGAGCGCGACAGGAGAAGGCTCCTTAATTTGGGCCACACCTTCGCTCATGCCATTGAGCAAGTCAGTGGTTATACCGTTCGGCACGGAGAAGCCGTGTCAATAGGGCTCGTCGCGTCGTCAATGCTTTCGGCACGGTTGGGCTATTGCGACAAGGACATCTCAATGAGGATCGGAGACGTTCTTAAGCAGCTTAGGTTACCCATCCATATTCCGTCTAAACTATCGCCAGAACAGTTACTCCAGGCAATGCGTAGTGACAAGAAAGTTGAATCGAGCCAACTTAGGTTTGTGCTCATCCGGGATATCGGAGATGTATATGTAGAAAGCCAGGTACCTGAATCGGCCGTCATGGAAGTGTTAGATGGATTGCGAAAGCCCGGTATTTGAACACCTCTATTCCGCTGAGTATCTGGTGAACCTTAGAGTGAATGGCCAGAACCTAGAGTAAATGGCTAGACTGAACGATGATTCCCTGCATATACTCAAGAGGAGACAGTTGACCATGGCGAAGATTTTAGTGCTGCACGGACCCAACTTGAATCTACTCGGGACGAGGGAACCTGAAGTGTATGGCAGCGAGACCCTGGCTGATATCGATGGCAGACTGACGTCAATGGCTCGGGAGAAAGGGAGCACTATTAAAAGTTACCAGTCGAACCACGAGGGAATTTTAATCGACTTGATTCAGGAGGCTATGACCTGGGCAGAAGGTATCCTATTTAATCCCGGCGCATTTACCCACTACAGCTATGCAATCCGCGACGCGATCGCCGCCTCGGGTCTTCCTTGTATCGAGGTCCACATCTCCAACGTCCATAGTCGAGAGGCATTCCGGCGGAAGTCCGTTCTAGCGGCCGTCTGTATTGGCACCATCAGCGGTTTTGGC
>JBARZW010000444.1:0-5410 GCA_049650305.1 Promineifilaceae bacterium (SeqCode) | reverse complement strand
GGGTGAAGAGTATTTCCAGATGCTGGACGCTATTATTCAGCTAGAATCGGCTTGGACCGTTTCGTTAGGATACGAAAGTTTCAAATCTTTCATCAACGATATCGCCGCTGCATACCTTGTTAAGCATCACATGATGGTCGATAGGAATAAACTGAAACGTTTGGACAAATTTAATGAAAAAAGAGACTGTGCCCCCCAGCCAGGTGAAATTTCGTACTGGAGGGCTTACGCAGATTTTTTGAAGACTGACAAAGTTTTCTCCCTCTTACGAAGATTAGACAGCGATGACAGGATAGGCAAGGTCGAGCGTCGCAATCACAGGGGAATTAATTTGACAGAGTGGTTCGGCGTCGTTTCACAAGTAAGGCAGGCAACTGTTCATAATAGCGCGGTAATAAAAAAGGCAAAAATAGAAGAATGGTCACAGCATAAGAAGCAAGATATTTTGTACCGTATCTTTCCGGGCACTTACGGCGAAAACGGCTACATCTTACAACTAACCCGGGAACATGCTAACAACGCGCTGAAAATGTTCGCTGAATATGCCTTTGTCATCTATAGGAGCTTGTCGAATATATATGGTTATGAGTGGAAAATGGTTGTTGAGGGAGCTTGAAACATTTTGTTCTCAATGGGGCGTTTCGGTCGGTGATGGAGCTAGAGGTGACGACGATGCTCACTCAGGACACGTGGGAATGAGAGATACGATATCATCATTTCCGATTGGCCGATTGTGAGGGGCTTCGTCATGTGGTCTAAATAGCATTGGAAGCTTTTTTCCTGTCGCCTAACTACGGGTTGCCTTCCACGATCGCAATTTCCTCTTCCGTCAGCCCATACAGCATGTATACGATCTGGTCGATGAGGTGATCGGTCCGGCCGATGCGGTCTAGCAATTTATAATAGGGTGGGAGGTGTTTGCGGTAGACGTGGACAAGGTCGCTGAGATTGGCCACCGAGCTTGCAAGAGCTTTGACGAAGGCTTTAAAGGCGTCTTCGTTCCAGCCCAAGGAGTCATCCAGGTGACGGGTGCTGCGGCTTTCCTCGTCGACGAAGGGCTGGCAGGATTCTGACTTCCAAAGGGTTGACTCCCACTTACCTGTGTTGCGCAAGTCATCGAAGGCATCAGGAGATACTACACCTTCCAGGTCCAGCCAGAAATCTTCGGTGACCTGCTGTTTCTCTTTGTTCATGTCGATCATTTCCTGTGCCAGGAAGGCTAATAGGTCGTGGACGACATCGCTACGTTCCAGATCCAGTTCGTTCTCGATGAACCCGGTGATGCAGGCCAAGTCGTCTTTTTCGCAGTAGCGGTCATATAGATTCTTGCCTTTCTCCAAAAAGCGCTCGCGCTCGGTGTCTGATAATGTAAACGCTATCTTGTGAATAGGGATAGGTTCCAAATATTGCGTGAAAATCCTAACATATCCGCCTCTTACAAATGTGTTCAGCTGCTTTAGGGCAAAGTCACCAAATCGACTGTTTAGAATCGCCAAGAGATAACGAAGCGAATATGGCGATTCGCTTTCTACTACGATGCCATAACCCGTCACAAAAGCTTTGCTTCCCGCTGCATCGAGCGTAAATGCAACACTTTCGACAATATCTCGCGTCAGTAGTTTGAATCTCTTGATTACCTCAATATTCTTTGGGTAAATATAACCATGCCAAGAATCGGTATCTTCCAAACGACCACGTTCGCGCGCCATTAGAGACTCTTCATTTTCTTTGAAATAATGATGGGTAAGCGGATATTCATCGCGCATAGTATTGAGAGAAATCAGTTCTACACTATCTGACTTGGTTATCTCATACGGTACGATTACAACCTTATCCGCTGACAAGCTACCATAGCGCGATATGTCTTCACCGCTGACGAAATTTAGGCATAGAGTAGATTCAACCTGCACATCTCTGCCAAGAGCGGTCGAAAAACCAGTAATGATCCCATGTGCTTCTTGAGTTTTATCCAGCACGTACACTTCGTTAGCACTTGTTCTAATACCTTGAAAGAGGCGACTCGCCAATATACCAAGAGGTACAGTCGAAGAGGCAAGTTTCTGAAAAAACCGATCGACTTCTGCCAGTGGAAAAGTCCAAGGTTCTGAACTCAGAGCTTCTACCGAAATCTCCGTATAGGCTAGATTAGCTAAGTTTGGATGTGATGGCTCCGTCACCTCCGCGTAGTCTGCCTTGTAAGAACTCCCCCCAGTTACAAACAACAAGCATGTATAGGTCGTTGCGCCTTCAAACACCTGCCCAAACGCGAAATCAATCAATTTTAACAGAGCCCGTTCTTTCGCTAACAGATTACGGAGTGGTTCGCCATAGGATGTAGTTAGAAACTTGTTAGGCAGAATGAAGCCCGAGACACCCTGACGGCTTACCAAATCACGTGCTTGCTCAACAAATAGCATATACAAGTCGTACGAACCGCGCGCGGTAACAAATTCAGCTGAGAAATAGTGATACGATTGTGGATCAGTTCGTCGTAGAGTCTGAACTCGAACATATGGAGGATTCCCCACCACCGCGTCAAAACCGGCCGCGTCGCCCAGCGGCTGCCCGTTCATATCGTAGAAGACCTCGGGGAAGGCCAGATGCCAGTGGAAGAAACGGCGCTGCCGGGCCATCTCTTTAGCTTCCTGTACAGCAGGCATCTCCGACAGCCGGGCGGTGCCGATGGCATCCAAAGCCTCGCCGTATTCGGCCGGGGTGATATCGTGGCCGAAATAGGCGCTGACCCACAAGTCGGCCACGGCCTCGAAGGGGGCCTTGAGCTGGCCGATGGCTTCACCGGCCGCCTCCTTGGCCTGCACGGCCGCGTAGTTGTCGCTCTCCCGCCCCACGATCTCCAGGACCTTGCCCATGACGGCCGGCAGCTGCTGGCTGAGACGGTACTCGAAGAGGTTCATCTGCCCCGCTTTCTGCTGCTCCAGCTGTTTCTGGGCCTTCTTGCTTAATACAATCGGGGGCGCCCAACCGAGATCGGCCACGTCGGCCCCGATCAGCGAATCGCCGCACCTGAGGTGGTGGTCAAGGAAGCTGAGCGGCTTATCGGCCGCTACCGTAGCAAGCCACAGGCTGAGCTTGGCCAGCTCCACGGCCAGGGGGTTCTTGTCCACGCCATAGATACAGCGCTCCACCACCCGCCGCTTCCAGTAGATGACGTCATCCTCGGCAGTGGCTTCGGTCTCCACATAGGGGTCGGTAGCCAGGGCCACCGCGAGATAATCGGTGGCTGCCACCAGGAAATGGCCGCTGCCCATGGCCGGATCCAGCACTTTTAAATCGAGGATCTCATCCGCCAGCATCTTCGCGGCGGCTAGCTTCTCACTCCTTTTCCTGAGTTTCTTACCACGCTCCTTAACCCGTTCGGTGGCCTCTTCTACCAGCGGTCCCAGGGTGTTCTCCACGATATACTGGACGATGTAATCGGGCGTATAGTAAGAGCCGGTGGCCTTGCGCTCGCCCTTGTCCGTCACCAGATAGACGTTCCCTGCTTCCCGCCGGGTGATGACCCTGGCTTTTGACGAGGCTTCAGCGGCCGGCAACCAACGTTCTCCCTTGCCGTCGCGCACGGCGACCATCGCTTCCTCGGCCAGGCGAGGTTGGAACTCCAACAGCCCTTCGTAGATGGAACCTAGCTGGCGCACGCCCAGCGCGCGGTAATCGACGAACTCCTGCCCGGCCTCGGTCTTGCGCCGGGCTAGGAGATCGACGGCCGCCACCAGCGCTCGATCACCCACCGCCTTCTCTTCCAGAAAGGGATGCAGGGTGGGATTAAATAGGCCACCGTTGTAACGAGGCACGCCCAGGCTGCGGTTCAGGTCGATATTATCCCCGTTGATGATACGAAACAGGGTCCGTAGATGCATCCAATTAATGTCCGTCATCACCTTGGTGGGGACATTCTCACGGGCGATTTCACGTTTCAAATCGTGCAGACTGTAGTGCTCGCGATAGTCCTCGTTATCCAAAGGTAACAACTCGCGGCTCTCGGCGTAGAAGATGAAAAGCAGCCGGTACAGTAAGTAGAGGCTGTTGTCATAGACCGCGCGCAGATCGCCGGCCCCCAGGTTATTTTGGGGCAGGTCGAGGAAGCCCTGCATCAGCCATTCCAGGGCCTGGTAGACGTTCTCCTGCAGATCCTCTTCCACGGCCCCGGCGTAGGCTCCGCTGGCCGCCAGGGCGTCGTCGAGAAATAGGCGGCCCTCAGGGTCGGGCAGGAAAGCAGCCTGGCGGAAGAAGAGGGTGAAGTAAAGCATCTGCTCCGCCCGGCCGCGCTGAAGCAGGTCGATCAGGTCCACTTCGAAGTAAATGGTCAGCCGCTGGCTGCTGTCTTTGTGCACCAGCCGCCAGTGCCGGCCGTTGCTAAGGATGCCCCAGTCCAGGCCGGTAGCTTTGAGATAGTAGTCGATCTGGTAACTGGGATTCTGGTCGGCGAAGCTGGGTCCGCCGCCCTTGAGCTTCTTGCCCAAGGGCACCTCCCAGGCCTTGACTTCGCCGGCGGCCAGGGCCTCGGCGGTGTATTCCTCCGTTCCCTGGGCTTTGACGGCCTCTTGACGACAGGAGTCGTCTGGGAAGAAGACGTAATCGGGCCGCTTGATCCCCTGCTGTAGACCGGGAATACTGGCCTGCCCTTCACAGACGTGTGATAGCTGTTCGAGAACCGGCCGGAACCAGTGGTCCTCCAACTGGGATTCGTTGTAACCGGCCAGCTGATCCTGCTCTGCAAGATAGAGATCTTTCAGCCAGGCCAGGAATGATTCGGCTTCTGGAAGGGCTGCCCCCCAGCGTGGATCGGCCGGTAAAAGGTTTTCCAGGTAGTGATCGGAAAACAGGAATTGGTTATTGTGCGGTTGGTCCACACCCAGGATAAGCTGTAAAGGATCGCTGCCGGCCGTCACCCGTTATCTACCTCCCAATGGACTCCTAGGAACGAGCCTGAATAGATGTCCATTTACCGGATTCGCCCCACGTCTATCCGGCTGCTCGCATCTGTAACAGGACAGAAATAACTCCGCCTAGAAGTAAGGCCTCTCGCGGTTGATTATAGTGAGCCGCCCGTCAAACCGCTAGCTAGCCGATTCCTGGCGACCGGAGTCGCCTTCGCTTGCTGAGTCCTCTGGACCGACCAGGTACCCTCGGCAGACCCTACTTGAACTTTCTTGCGCGAACTCCCTACCATCATCCAGGTCAACGTTTTCCACTCGCCAGCCAATTCATCCACGTCTTCGATTCTGTCTGCCCAGAAATGGGACGTTGTTTCGGCCCTGGACGATTCCAGGGGTAACGTGTGGACACGGAAAGGTGGCCCATTATCCTGGTTACACACGTTACCCCATATAGTAGTCGCCAGGCGCCGGCCTAAGCCTGGGCCTCCAGCAGGTCCTTCAGGTTGGCGAAA
>JBARZW010000443.1:0-3620 GCA_049650305.1 Promineifilaceae bacterium (SeqCode) | reverse complement strand
TCTTTCGGCGTCGGTTCGTATCCCTTTTCGATGACTATAGGGAAGCCGGCAGCCACAAACCGCTTAATCAGCTCCAAATCACCTCCGCTATGAGCGGTCGAGCGCAGCGTTGTATGTTCGTTAACGTTATCGCTGAGCTGCCAGGGGCTGACGTTGCGATCCTCTCGATTAGGTTTCAGGAAGGCGGCCGCTTCGTTCTGGGTGGTGGCATCGCCGTAGAAATTTAGGTTGATAGTCAGGTTAGCCGGGCCACAGTTGTTGAATCCCTGGGGAACGATTTCTAAACCCTCTATGCGTGCCTGGTTGGGCAGGGGAAGTGGCGTTGCCGTCGCTGTGGGTGAAGGCCTTGTAGTAGGCGTGATGGTTGGTTGGAGGCTGTCTGGTGCGGTGACTACCCTTTCAGATTTTTGTGTCGCGATTGGTTCTGAAGTTGCTGTCGCCGTGGGTGACACAAGGGCAGGAATGGTGACGCGCAGCTGCTCGGCCACTACCGAGGGCGCCAGCAGCGCCGTTGACAGTGGGATCGTTCCTAGTTCAAGTATTCGCTCCATCAACGGTATTCGTGCCAGGCGTACACGGTGTTCACCAGGTAGCGCTCCCACAACCCTAGGTACGGCCGTGAATCCGCCAACAAGAAATACCACTGCCAGCACAATCAATAGGACAACATATTTGGCATGTCTGCTCATAACTTACTCCAAGACATTACCTGGTAAGTAATGACATTCTTACTGCGCGCGCAGGACCTCGCTCAAGTATTGAGTTGAAGTAATGCCTCAACGGCAGGATGGTAGTTGGGGTTGAAATCGACGGCGTCTTTTAGATTGATACGGGCCAATGACAGGTCTCCAAGCACAGCCAGCGCCATCCCCTTATAATAGAAGGATTCTTCAAAATATGGGCGGTCTTGCAGCGTAACGTCAGCTAACAGAATGACATCTTCATATCGCCCAACCTGATAGTACGCCTCATAGAGACCAAATTGGTACCAGAGCATACGCCAAGGTAAGCCAATGGCGCGAGCTTGATCGAATGCAGCCGCTGCTCGTTCATAGTCGCCCAGAGCATTGAACACAGTACCCAGGTTGAACCAGAGGAAGGCATTCTCCGGTTCCTGACGCAGTTCAGCCTGAACGCGGACCAGGGAGTTCTGCCACATGACATCGTCATCCATGTCGCTACCGATGATATTTGCAACCTCGGCCGCTCGGTCCGGAGCGTAAAGGACGATGTAGTTGCGGTTGAACTGTCGCCATTGATAGTCGGCATCTATATAGCTGAGAACTAGACCCTCGGGATTTGCGTTTTCCATGGGTGCTTCACTGGTGCCGAACCAGGAATCGTAGACCCAGAACTGCTGACTGGCATCGTCATAGGCCACAATGAGCAAGTAATGGCCGTACCAGCCTAACCAACGATATTCGCCAGGAGGCTCAATCCCCAGTTCGATGATTACTGGAGAACCACCCCCAACCAAACGCTTGACGGTGTCCAGGGTCCCGTTGGTGCGCTCGATAGCCGCATAAGCGGTCTCATCGTTCACATACGCGGCCATCTGATAAGGACTGACATTGCGATCTTCTGGATTGGGTTTGAGGACGGCGGCCGCTTGTTCCTGATCCAAGTACAGCTCGAAATAGCTTAAGGACATAGCAATTGTCGCCGGGCCGCAGTTGTTCCAGGTTTGAAACTGGTGTTGGAAGCCCTCTAATCGAGCAGAAGGCGGGATAGGTATGGGTGTCTTGGTGGGAGTAGGTGCGGGCGTTTTGGTCGGCACTGTTGTTGAGTCTAGAACCACTTTTGCGCCGTTGTCTTGCGGCGTAGACGATGAGATAGCAGGTGGTTGCAACGCCGTAGATTCAGCGGATGCAGTTGGCTGGAAAGTGTTCTCAAGCAAACTGGCGGCGTTGGCCAGCGGTGCGGCTGTTGGAAGCACTTCCACATGCTCGCGCTCACCCAATTGCTGCAAGGGTTGGGGTAACCGCGCCACGTATCGACTGGGGATAGCTTTCAAGACGGCCGGGAGCTGCCAGACGAAAGCAGTCGTGAATACGAGCACTATGAGTGGAAAAAGAAAACAGCGCCGTTTATGCATAGGGTTCCAAGATCTTGTACAGACGCGGCAACAAAGCATTGCCATGGCCGTGGCAGGTGTTAGTTGAAGTAATCCCTGGGGTCTGAGGTATGGACCCGTACCCAAAGATCGTTGGGGGCGTCTTCGGACCAGTTGAACACCCATTCAGCATCCAGGATGGGCATATTGACGCAGCCGTGACTGTGCTTATAACCATAGCGGTCGTGCCAATAGGTTCCGTGCAAGCCTATGCCATTCAAGTGGTCAAAGTACATGATGTAAGGTACATCTTCGAGGAAATAATAGTCGACTTTGCCCTCAGCGCCGGACATCTTGTTCTCCACGAAGCGCGTCCAAACCTGGAATAATCCTTCACGGGTTGGCCAACGGTTTAGGCCTGAGGAAATGAGGGTCGCATAAACCATCCGGTCACCCTCGTAGGCAGCAAAAGTTTGTTCGTAAAGGTCTACCTCGGTCCAGAATTCTTTTAAGCCGACCTGCCCTGGCCTGGGGCTGACATCAACGATGCTTGCATAGGTTTGTTTGATCCATCGTCCGTTCCCTATGTCGTACCAGATCCAGTCATTCTGGCCTATGACGGCGTCGTATATCTCGAAGAATGTGTAGCGGGGAAGCTCGGTAAGTAGTGGGCTAGGCTCGCTGTCTGGCTGGCGGCTGGGTTGAACGTCCTGAACGACCCAACCAAATGGTCTCACTGGTTGTCGGAGAACGCTTACACCTTGGAAGCCAGAGACATCCACCGGCTGGATATCATCTTCGTGAACGTATTCTCTGTGGTTAATCTGGTACCAGGTCTCACCGTCGATTTCGTTCCAGCTGTTTACAGTGGCGTATAAAAATCCATCGCCGACGTTACGAACAGGGAGAATGCCCCGATTGGGTTCAGGATATACATTAGCATTGTCGGCTAATCTGGCATATACACGTTTCCCGAACAGACTATCGTCGAAGGCTTTAGGCGTGAAAAAGGTCTCGACCTCGTAATCTGATTCCGCATTACATTGAAAGCCTTCTTCCCAAAAGGACAGGGCGCATTCGGATGCCTCAGAAGGTGTCGCAATAAAAATGATTACCAACAACAGGCCTCCGGCTATGAGAGAAAAGCGAATATCGCGCAAAAAAGTCAACCTCCTATCTCCACGCTGGTATCGGGCCTGGACCAAAAAAAGCAAAGCGTGCGGCCGAAGTCGCACCCAGCAAAACCACAACGGCTACTATTCCTAGCAGGATCAGAGGCGCCAACTCTGTGAAATTGCTTACTTGACCCTCACGACGCAGAAAAATCGATGCCATCATTGCTCCCAGGCCAACCAACAGAACCACCTGGCCGAATATGGCTACTGAGGATATTGGATAGAGAAAAGGCCTCCACCCAGAAAGCCCGGCTGCCCAGAGAACGGCTATCAATAGCAGGGCGGGCACTAGCTCACGCCAGCTGGAAAGGGAAGCGACCGATTTGTTTTGTTGCCATATAGATTGATTGAATATCGGCATCATAATTCCGGCCAGGGCCAGTCCGGTCAGC
>JBARZW010000442.1:0-2475 GCA_049650305.1 Promineifilaceae bacterium (SeqCode) | reverse complement strand
CTCGGGAGCCGAAAGCGGATAGTCGAAGATATCTACGTAGGCAACTGTTTTCAGAATCGCTTCTTCTAGACGAGGCAGGCTAGCAATATCCAACTCCGGTTCTTTCCCGGTAGAGGGGACGTACAATCCGAAATCAAGTTTTGGATTGGGATTGAGCTCTGGTTCAACCATTTGTTGTGTTTGGAAATCCTCCTTATGTAGTTTATCGCGAGGTTCTCACGGTGCGATTTCTCAACTATGGCAAGGATTCCGGCGGAGCCAAGATAGAAAAAGTATACCAGAATCGTAACCTTGGGGTACAATAGAAGCTGTAATCTCACTACCAAAAGCTTGGTGAGATGCCTTGTTAATATCTCTAGATTCCATTTCATATTACGACGCTTGCACCGTTTCCCTTTTCAAATCAGACATTCAATGCTTTTTGAAATAGCCCTTTCAACCTAACCACATTCCAGACAATAATAGAATATCGACCCCTTTTGAAACTAGTCAAAGTCTACTAGGTGAATCACTTGTTTCCGGTACGCTGGCTTTTCTCACTGAGAGGTGATCATGAAGTCCTTATATATGAAGACAATAGCGTAACCAACTGTGATCGGCGACATTTTTTGTCGCCGTCTAAGTAGAATCAACGCCTATCAATAGTGAAGTAGTCGAATATTTGCAGGAGGTAATCGTGTCAGATAATACGCGAGTTCTTGTCTTTGCTGGTACCAGAAAGGGAGCTTTCATATTCGAGAGTGATACAAAACGAGAGAACTGGAAGGTGAACGGCCCTCATTTTGCGGGATGGGCACTACAGCATCTGAAGTACGATCACCGGACCGGCAATCTGTACGCCTCCTTGGATCACATGGTGTATGGGAGCAATATCCACAAGTCGGCCGATTTTGGTGAGAACTGGGAGATGGTTGAGGGTCCACATTACCCAGAGGGCGGAGATCGCACCGTGGAGCGCATCTGGCATGTTCAACCGGGGCACATAAGTCGGCCTGGCGTTGTTTGGGCAGGTGTCGATCCTGGATCTCTCTTCAAATCCGAGGACGATGGCAAGACATGGCTCAGCGTGGATGGGATAAATAACCACCCCACTCGCGAAAAATGGGAGCCGGGCGCGGGTGGTCTCATGGTCCACACGATTGTCCAAGATCCTTCCAATGCTGACAGAATGTTTGTGGCTATTTCCGCTGCTGGAGTTTTCCGCACCGAAGACGGAGGAGCCAGTTGGCAACCGAAAAACGTGGGCGTTCTCGCAGATTTCCTGCCCGAACACTATCCCGAGGTTGGTCAATGTTGCCACCATTTAGTGATGAGCCCGGATAACTCAGACGTTTTGTACCAGCAAAACCATTGCGGAGTCTACCGAACCAAAGACGGTGGTGATCATTGGACTGACATTGGAACAGGACGTTTGCCGAGTACGTTTGGTTTCCCCATGGCTATCCATCCGCGCGATGGAAAGACCATATATGTAGTTCCGATGGTCAGTAGCGAATATCGATACACTCCAGAAGGCAAGTTTCGAGTATTCCGATCCCGGAATGGAGGTGATAGCTGGGAAGACCTTGGCAATGGTCTTCCTCAAGAAAACGCCTACCTGAACGTATTCCGCGAGGCACTGGCTACTGACAGTTGCGAACCGGCCGGCGTCTATGTTGGAACTGGATCGGGTCAGCTGTTTTATAGCCGGAATGAAGGGAACGAGTGGCAAGCTATCAACTATACGCTGCCGCCCATTTATTCCGTCGGCGCGGCCGTCATAAATGCCTAGGTGTCAGCGGATATGACGCACCGCAAATTAGCTTGGGAATGGAGATTGGTAGATGATCAACACCACAGTTGATTACATTCGGAATGTAGATACTTTCGCCGCCATCAACTATCTCTGCAAACAGGACGATCCTTTTTCAATTACGTCATCATTTAATGACGTGGTCGGTCACCTGTACTGGGAAGACAAGGACTTGGCAGGTGTGGTAGCAATGGGCAGAGCGGGAATTCAATATGGCCTCGCGGCATCGGCCGAGGCAGAATCAATTAATCCGAAAGCCGTCAGGGAAATTTGCTTGAAGGTGCAAGCCCTCGCATTCAACGTTGCCTCTTATACCTGGCCTGGTTGGGAAGAAGCAGGCATTGAACCTAACCCAACTGACGTCGCGCTGGGCTATGACGCAGCTAAGGTAGGCGTTAGATTGGTTGAAGAAATGGAAGCGGAGCCCATCAAGTTCAGACGCGCTTTCTGGATGCTGGGCGCCCACCAGCTCGCCGCAGGTAAGAGCGCAAGAGCCGAGCAGAGTTTTTCACTTAGCGCCCGGTACGCAGATGAGTCCTCGGCCGTGCCAGAAAGTTTGCTTGCCCGGACGTTTGGTATCTTGGCTAGAGCTCAATCAGATCCTGCCGCGACCAACCTCGTAAAGGAGATGGAAGGTATTAAGGCCGGATTGGCTGAAGAAGAACATGGAGCCGATTTTATCA
>JBARZW010000441.1:0-40813 GCA_049650305.1 Promineifilaceae bacterium (SeqCode) | reverse complement strand
ATTGGGCCATCTTTGAAATTGTATTCGTTTCTTTCGTCCACTGAATGTTCAACTTCGTGGAGCACCTCATCATATGCCTCTGTGCCCGCTTCGAATCCGGCCGCCTCAGCGGCTTTTATCCCCGCGGCATGGGGCACCCACTCCGCGAAACCGATACTGTCTACGCCGGGTATCAGCTCCATCCAATTGGCGACTAAGATGTACAAAATGAGGGTAATAAAGATGGGGAAGAAATCCCGCGCCTTTTTAGTACCCGCGAGGTTCGTCGCGAAATTCATACCGGCTTCGATTATCAATTCGAAGAAATTATAGAAGCCTGTCGGGACCTCGTCTGACGTTCGCGAACGGGCGCGCAAGCTTAATCCCATTGTTAGGACGATGACAAAGGCAAACAGCGCGGCGACAAATGTGTTTGTCAATCCGGTAATTCCCAGGAAATATTCGCCGTGGGTTGGTGGATATACCTCTCCTGGAAGCTGGATGAAAGGCAGCGCCGGCAGTGTGTACGAGAGAAAGCATCCGAAAACAATTAAGCCCACCAGGCAAATGAGAATGATGTATCTCTTCTTAATCATGATATTTCCGTTTCTTCCTCGGAATGAGATTCATTTTCCTTGTCCTTGCTCTTAACTTTCGGAGTTTGCACGCGTTTGAGTATAGCCAAGCTGATTTGGACAATTGCGTATAGGGTGATGGGAAAACTGCCGATCAAAAACAAGACGGTGAAGATTCCGCTTGTACCTAGTCTGCTATCAAGGAACCGGCCGATCGCAAAAGCGACCGCGATAATAATGATGCTAACTAATCCGGTCACACATCCAAGCTGACCTACAAGACCGGCAAGTCTCGCAGCATGTTCGAGATCTTGGTCATTTTGAGACACAGTTTGCTCACTGCCGCCAGAGTTTGTGCATTATATCACAACACATTGTCGTTACAATTGGCGGACCTGTCTATCAGCCAAAGAAGGGAAAGAGTGCCAGAGCAGCTTCTCGCGTCCATTCGAAGGTCCGATCGGCGAATACACCCAGGTAGAGGATTCCGAAAACAGTGATGCCTAGAGCCAGGGCCGCTGCTCGAGACACAGGGATCGAGATGCTTTCATCCTCGGACCTGTAAAGATACATGACTTTGATAACGCTCAAGTAGTAGTAAAGGGCAATTAAGGCGTTCAATATACCGATAAGGGCCAGCCACCATAAACCTGCTTCCACGGCCGCCCTGAATATGAAGAATTTGCCAAAGAAACCAGCCGTCGGGGGGATACCGCTAAGAGACAGTAGCGCGAACATCATCGCCAGCGCCAGCCATGGGGAACGTCGACTCAATCCAGACAGATCCGATATCTCATCAGATCCGGTCAAATTACTGAAAACTATAATAACGCCAAAAGCGGCGATATTAGTAAGCACATAGTAGATGAGGAAAAACATAGTCGCACTGGCGCCATCAACGCTCTCCGCGTTCAGTCCCAACGTAGTTAACGCGGTGACCACACCTATCATGCCGTACCCGGCTTGAGCAATGCTAGAATAAGCCAGCATGCGCTTAATGTTCGTCTGCCGGATGGCCAAGAGGTTGCCCAGGGTCATGGTGACGATGCACATAGCAACCAACATCGCCCACCAATCATTGGCCGATTCTGGTGGGCCAAAAATACCAGCAGTGGTGACCCTGAGAAGCACAGCAAATCCCGCCGCTTTGGAGGCGGTCGAGATCAAACCAGTGACCGGAGAAGGCGCACCTTCATAGACATCCGGCGCCCAGAAATGGAATGGGACAGCCGAGATCTTGAATCCAAATCCGACCACAATCAGGCTGCTCGCTAACAATACGGCAGCGTCGAGCTCTTTAAGCCCCTGGAAAATGACTCTGGCAACCTCATAAATGTTTGTCTCGGTCGTCAGCCCATACAATAGACTCAAGCCATAGAGCATAACGGCTGTGGCAAATGCGCCGTAGATAAAATACTTCATGCCCGCTTCGGTAGATCGGTAAACACCTTTCGTAAAACCAGAAAGCGCGTACAAAGATATGCCGGCTGTCTCGAGAGCAACGTATAGCATGATCAGATCGGTCGAAGCAGCCATCAAGCTGAAGCCGATCGTTGCGGTTATTAATAAGGCGAAGTATTCACCTCGCTGAAGCTTGACAACATCGATGGATATAAGACAGGTAACCAGTAAGGCCACCAAGAAGACAAGCCGGAATACCAGCGTGTAAAGGTCTTGACTTATCATACCGCCCCAATATTGGACCGGTTGCGTATCGGGCTGATCCAGGAATAGCCATATACCTACGGTGATAAGGATCACGGCCAGAGTTCCCCAAGCGCTGATCAATGCCGGGTTGCGACGCTCGGCTGGTTTAAGGTCCCGGTCGTAGAGTAGAACCACGACCGCCAGGATTACCAGGCAGATCTCCGGGGTGATGGCCAATATCGCTTCAAGGGAAGGAGCGCTCACTTATGCACCTCCCAGCCTCTGAATGAAACTCGAGGCTGCTGTATATACATTATCGATGACACCAGCTGTCTGAGCCTCCTGTGCCTCCTGCAACCGTTCCACGACTGGGGAAACTCCCGATTCGACGATGGGTGCAATGACCGAGGGGAACAAACCGATTACGACTAGAATCACGACAAAGCCAACAAGGGCGATTTTGTCTAGCGTGATAAGCGGTCTCATGTCGTGCCACTTTTTACTATCGTAATTACCCATAAAAACGCGACCGATGGCTCTTAGCACGTATGCCGCTGTAACTACGATGCCCAACGAGGCAAGGACGGCGATTATCGGATAGTAGTTGGCAGGATTGAGACCAGAAACCGTCTCGCTAAGGTTCATGGCACCGCCATTCCACACGCCTAAGAAGATCGGGAATTCAGCCACAAAACCTGACAAACCTGGCATACCCATAGATACAAGGCCACCGACGATGAAGGCTACCATTGCCCATGGCAATACCTTCATCATCCCTCCTAATTCGTCCATGTCCCTCGTATGCGTGCGATCGTAGACCATACCGACGACAGAAAAGAAAAGTGCCGTCATAACGCCGTGGCTGACCATCTGGATGCCGGCGCCCGTAAAGCCGTCGAGATTCATGGCAGCGAAGCCCATAGTTACCAAGCCCATGTGGCTCACGCTTGAGTAGCCTATCAGATATTTCATATCTTTTTGCCGCATGGCAACAAGCGAGCCGTATAACACGTTTATCAGCGTCAGTATGATGATGAAGGGCATCCAGTAAACCGTGCCATCGGGCAAGGTTTGAATACCGATCCTCATCGAAGCATAGGCGCCCAATTTCATCAGGACACCCGCGTGAATCATGGATACAGCTGTCGGAGCCGCCACGTGACCGTCTGGTGACCAATTGTGCAAGGGCCAAACACCTGCTAGCACCGCAAAGCCGAGGAAAAGGGGCAGGAACCAAATTAACTGCACGGGTACGGCGAAATCGGCCTCAGCCCAGACTCGTAAATCAAATGTAAGGGGTAGGCCTTGTTCCGGAAGCTTGAAATATAGAACCAGGAAGGCGATAAAGGAGACGAAGCTGCCGATCAGCAAGTAAAGGCTGAGCTTCATCGAGGCGTATTCCCTCGTCTTCTCCCAGCCCCAAATGACAATCAATACGTACATCGGCAAAACGGCCAACTCGTAGAAGAAGAAGAGCAGAAAGCCGTCTACGGCCACGAATACGCCTTGGACTCCAGCCACGAGGAGCATGAAGAAGGCGAAGAATTCTCGAGGCCGGTCCTCGATTCCCCACGATATAAGGACGCCGCCAACGCCAACTGCCGCGGTCAGGAGTACAAGCGTCGCGCTCATGCCGTCCACGCCTACGATGTAGTTCAAGCCGATGCTTGGTATCCATTCGTGGAACTCCAAATATCGAAGCGTCTCCGCCCATGGTGATCCTGGTTCAGGCAAATTGGCTCGATACTCGACGTAGATGAAGATCGCCAGCAGTAGACCAAGAAGGGCTGCACCTAGGGCGAACATGCGGGCGTTTTCCTTCCGTTCCGTTGGCAACAGAAGAATGACCACAGCGGTCACTATTGGCGATAAAACGATGACGGTAAGAAATGGAAATTCCATAGCTACTTATCCAGAAAATCGCTCCAGGCGGTTCGCACAGAACAATCAGGTGAGCAACAAAGTAACAGTCCGGTTAATAGTCTCTAGAAGCCAGCGAGGCCAAATCCCAAGACTGAGCATCAGGATCATGAGCGGCCAGATGACCAGGTGTTCCCGAACAGTCATATCTTTAAGGTTTTGCCAGCGAACATTCAAATCTCCGTGCAAGGTGAAGCCGATCCCCTTCAAAATATAGGCACCGGTCATCAACAGACCTAACATGGATAAGGCGAGTTGAATAGTAAACGGGTTCCACGAACCGCGAACGACCATGAATTCACTTACAAAACCATTTAATCCGGGCAATCCCAGGGAGGCCAAGCTGGTAAAAATCAAGGCAGCGCCGAAGAATGGGAGTACTGTCCAGATCCCTCCAAACTCCTTAAGCTGCCGCGTATGGGTCCGCTCGTATATGACGCCTACTAAGAAGAACATTCCCGCCGATGACAAGCCGTGGTTGAACATCTGGAAAACGGCGCCGTTGGTTGCAAATATCGCATCTTCGACCATTCCCGGCGTCGGAGTCGCGCGATTGGCGTAGGCGAATCCATAAACCCAGGCATAAACGGCGATGCCTAGAACAACAAAGCCCATGTGATTTATTGAAGAATAGGCGACCAGCCTCTTAAAGTCCCATTGGCCGAATGCCGCGTAACCTCCGAGAATGATGCTCAACATACCGGCTAAAGCCAGAACACCCGCCGCCACATAAGCCTGCTCTGGGAATAACGGAATAACGAGACGGAGGAAGCCGTAAGCGCCCAATTTAAGCAAGACTCCAGCCAGGATCATCGAACCGGCGGTTGGCGCTTCCGTATGGGCGTCGGGTAACCAAGTGTGAAATGGCCAAACAGGTATCTTGATGGCAAAGGCGATGACAAACAACCAAAAGGCAACGTTCTTCACCACCTCAGTTGAGAGCCCGGTGTTCGCAAGGGTGGGGAGGGAATAGTTAACCCACCTTTCCATCAGAATCTGCAGATCGAACGTGCCCATGGATAGGCCGATGACCTGAATTGATAACAAGAGTCCTAAGCTACCCGCCATGGTATAGATGATGAATTTGAACGACGCGTAGCGCCTGTCTTTGCCGCCCCACATGCGAATGAGGAAGTACATGGGAACTAGACCAAACTCCCAGAATATGAAAAAGATAACCAGGTCCATAGCAGAGAAAAGACCGAGCATGGCCGTCTCCAGTATCAAGAAGAGGACCATGTACATCTTGACCTTCTCCTCGATCCCGAAGGAAGCCAGAATGGCTATTGGGGTGAGGATTCCGGTCAGCAACAGCATGGGAAGACTTATCCCATCGATGGCAACATGGTAACTTGCGCCAATGCTGGGGAACCATGCGGCGATTTCCTCAAATTGAAGACCGGCTTGACCGCGATCGTACTCGATCCAGGCGACGAGAATGAGTCCCAATGTCACCAGACTAAAAACGAAACCGAGCCTACGGATCAAGTTTTTCGCGTCCCCCGGAAGAAGGAAGAGAACAAAAGCTGCCACCAAGGGAGAAAAGATTATTATCGTCAGCAAGTGATCTTGAAAGATATCCATAGTTATCTTCAATTAGTTGAATAGTCCGTCAAATAGACCGGAGTTGATCAACAAAACGACTACAGCCAGCGCCCAGCCAATGAGCACCGATACAAGAACATATTCCTGGATTTTTCCTGTTTGTAGGGCACGGAACTCCTGGGCGGCAACCAACACCTGGTCCTTCATCCAATCCACACCCCCGCTGATGACCACTTCTTCGAAGCGCTTCATATAGCGACCAAAAGCGTAGACACCGCGGGCGATGAGAGTTAGAGTGCCGTCAATAATACCTCTGTCAATCCATTCATAAACCACGGTGCGGGAGAAGTATTTGGTCGGTTTGACGAACAATACCTCGTAAAGTTCATCCCACCACCACTTGTTATGAAGGAACGTGTATAGCGGACCAAGAGGTTTTACCAGAGGATCAGGCTGCCCCGCTTCGAGACCTTTGCGACTGTAGATCCACCAACCAGCTCCGAGTCCAACAAATACCACGGCAATTGACATAATGACCGGGAATGGATTGAAGGTTACGGATTCGATAGCCTGCTCTACCAAATTATGTCCGAATAACTCGACCATCGTCTCTTCGATGGTGGTCCCCACGAAATCGTGGAAGAAGTTCCGATTGAAAATGGGACCGATTATCGGGAAATCTTCCGGAACGCCGGGAAAACCGGCCAGTAAGGCGAATGCGGACAAGCCAATCAGCGGAATGGTGATGAACCGGTTGCTTTCATGGGCATGTTCGGCCAAAGGCGTTCGCGGTTTACCAAGAAAGACCATCGTGATCTGGCGGGCCGTGTAAAAAGCAGTGAGCAATGCGCCTGCGACCAGCATCCAGAACACGATGAAGGCGAATACCTCACCCTGACCTTCATGATAGGTTTCGGCAAGAATCTCATCCTTGGACCAAAATCCGGCAGTGATGATGGGGAAGCCCGACAGAGCCAGTCCGGCAATGAGAAAGGTCCAAAACGTGGCTGGCATCTTACGGCGCAGACCACCCATATTGATCATATCCTGGGGATCGGTGTCATGATCGTGGGCGGTCATCGCTCCGTGTTCCATGCCGTGAATGATGGAACCCGAACCTAGGAAAAGTAGAGCCTTGAAAAAGCCGTGCGTGACCAAATGGAAAGCGGCCGGAATGTAGGCCCCAATGCCGATAGCGGCGACCATGTATCCAAGCTGGGAAATGGTGGAATAAGCAAGAACACGCTTGACATCGTTCTGGGCGACGGCAATCGTCGCCGCCATCAGCGCCGTAAAGGCGCCAATACCGGCGATTACAAATTCGACACCGGGAATGCCATCGATGGCCACGGCGATCAGCGGGAATATTCGGATTATCAAGTAGACGCCGGCGGAGACCATCGCCGCGGCATGAATCACAGCGCTGACAGGGGTCGGGCCTTCCATGGCGTCAGGCAACCAGACATGTAGCGGCCACTGGGCGGATTTTCCAACGGTACCGGCGAAGAGTAGCAAGGCCATCAATCCAATGGCGGCCGCACCTACCAGTTCAACCCCGTGCTCCAGGCTTTCTGCCGATAGAGCTTCGCTGAAGTTGAGCGTGCCAAATACCCTGTAGAAAAATACGATGCCTAGCAACATGACGACGTCACCAATGCGCGTAGTTATGAACGCTTTGACCGCGGCCGTCTTCGGCCGGATCTGATTCGGATCGTCGTATTTCTTCGCATACCAGAAACCGATGAGCAGATACGAACACAAGCCCATCAACTCCCAACCAATGAAAAGAAGCAACAGATTGTCCGCCACAACCAGGACGAGCATTGCCCCTGCGAACAGACTCATGAAAGCAAAGAAACGCGAGAAAAGGGGATCGACGCCGTCATGGTTGGGTTTACCACGCTCGGGATGGCTGCCCGGACCTTCACCCCAGCGGTGGTAGCCGACACTATAAATGAAGATGCCGGTGATCGTCGTGGTCACCATAATAAGCATCACCGCAGTTAGGGCATCAACCGAGACACCTATTTGAAGCCAGTTGGGCAGAAGACCGGCCGGTAGCCATGGGAATGAGTCAGCTACCACGATCGGATGTTCTGCCAGGTGATGCGGGTCCTGGAAAAACTCCCAAACGACCCGCATAGCAACCGTCCAACCAATTATTAATGCCGCAAATACACCACCCCAAGCTAAGATCCAGCTGAGCGTCTTGTTCCGGTTAGTGAATAACACAACCAGGAAAAAGACCAGCAAAGGACCGGCAGGAATCAGCCAGGTCAAGATGGCAAGTGTTTCTTCAGTCATCCAGGATTCCTTACGTGTTGGTCATCACCGACTGGCAACAGCAAATGACTAGTATTTCAAAGTGTCTAGTTCCTCGGCTACAACTGAGTCACGTTGACGATAAATCGAGATGATAAGCGCCAAACCAATGGCCGCTTCCGCGGCCGCAACTGCTAGCACGAAGATAGCCCAGGCCAATCCCGTCGACTCCCCCGGTGCTAGGTATCGCCAAAAAGCGATGAGATTGATATTGACTGCGTTTAGCATTAACTCCACGGACATCAGAATGGCGACAGCATTGCGCCTTGAAATAACGCCGAAAAGTCCGAGACAAAAGAGTATAGCTGCGACGAACAAATACCATGACAGTGGAATCATCGATCGTCCTCCGGCCTGGCAATGAAAATGGCGCCTACCAATGCGGCCAACAACAATACCGAAGCGACCTCGAAAGGTAGTACATACTGATCGACGCTAACAAGAGCGGTGCCCAATTGAGTGACGCTTCCCCTTATAGCCGCGGGACTCTGTATGGGCGGCGCTGCGTAAGTGTCGGCAGGCCAGGTCTGGAATATGAGAACTGCCAGCAAGATAAATGCCAAAAGAGCCGCGACGATCCCCCATTTCCACTGGAGGTTATATGGGGATTCAGATGTCTGCATCAAGCGGCGGGTCATCATTATGGCGAACATGATCAAAATAGATATTGCCCCGATGTAGACTAGCAACTGCGACGCCGCCAGGAAGCCAGCCTCCAGCATGATGTATAAACCAGCAACTCCGGCAAAAGAAGCCATAAGCGCGATGGCCGCATGAAAGAGATTCTGGTCTGTAACAACGATCCAAGCCGCGATTATCGTAAACGCGCTGATTACGATGAAGACAATCTGTTGAAAGGTAATTGTCATTGATCTAGCCTCTTCTGAGAATCAGCCTGACTTTCAGAAATCACAGTTAAATTCATCCTTAAAATTGGCTTTCTGCCTTTAGTGGGCAGCTGAGGAGACCGGCTGGGCATCAACGCTTTCTTCAACCAACTCCACCTCATCTACATCTAGTCGCTGCCGCCGGGCGTGCCTGCGCATGAAATCCAAGGCCAAAAGCCCAAGAACGATATTGCTCAGCAACAGGACGGCTGCTCGTGCCCAATCGTCCGCATCTACCATGAGCTTATCAACCAAGGCCACGACCAAAATGAGAGCCAGCACAAGAGGCACAAGGAACTTCCAATTGAGATTTAGCAATTGGTCAATCCGGACTCTGGGCAAAGTCCCTCGAATCCAAACAAACATGAAATAGACAAAGAACATCTTAAGACTGAAATAGACCAGTCCAAGAATCGGATATTCGACGGCCCCTGGCCCTCGCCAACCTCCGAGATAGATCGTTGTGAAGAGCGCGGCCATAAAGAGTGTGCTAATAAACTCAGCCAAAAAGAACATGGCGAATTTCATACCGCTATACTCAATATGGTAACCAGCGACAATCTCCGACTCTGCCTCTAGTAAATCAAAAGGCGTTCGTCCTAACTCTGCCAATGCCGAAATGAAGAATATCAGTGCCGACAACGGGACAACGAATACATACCAAACAGATTGCTCAATAACTATTCGCTGTGTTGACATCGACCCCGCGAGAATGATGGGGATAAGCAGAGCCATTATCATGGGCACTTCGTAGCTGACCAATTGGGCAACCGAACGAAATGCGCCAAGCAAAGCATACTTATTGTTTGAGCCCCATCCGGCCAGGATGAGGGCAACAACTGATACCGAGCTAATAGCCAAGATATAGAAGACACCCACATTAAGGTTGGTTCCACTAACGCCAGGGGCAAAGGGTATAACCGCCCACATCATTAAGGCCGCAATTACTACAATTAGGGGAGCGAGATTAAACGCGACTTTATCGGCTCCGACTGGGGTAAGATCCTCCTTGGTCATGAGCTTCATCGCGTCCGCAACTGACTGCAAAAGCCCGTAACGACCTCCTACCCGGTTTGGCCCTATTCGATCTTGAATTCTGGCGATGATCTTGCGCTCAAACCAAATAAGGAACAGGACGATGAGCAGGTTGAAGGTGCAAATGATGAGCACACCTGCGAGATCGCTGACGCCATTAATCAGCCATGATGGTAGATCATCTGCCCATATTTCACTCAAATAATCGAAAATCGCGAGATTGACAATGCTCTCCAGAAATTCGACGATGTCAAACGCCATGAATATCTCCGTGGGTGTTCATCAGAAAAAAACCGGGTTCTCGTTTATGTACGCAAAAACCCGGTATGATGGTTACCAATCTGGCATTAGAACCACTCGAGGGCGCCTCTTCGCCAAGCATAGGCTAGGCCAACGGCCAAGACGAGGACGAATAGAATAACCTCGAAAACTGCAAAGAGAGCCAGCTGGTTAAGAGCGGCCGCGATCGGGAACAAGAAGACGGCTTCCAGATCGAAAACGACGAATATCAGTGCAAATATGTAATACTGGACCTTAAACTGAATCCAGGAAGCACCGACGGTTTCAATACCGCACTCGTAAGTTTGTTGCTTGATGGGGTTTGGCTTACTAGGCCGGATAAATCGGGCTATCAAGATCGGCACGCCGGGAAAAACGACGGCAATTGCCGCAAAGATCAATATGAATTGCCAGTCAATCAGCATATTCGAATGTTCCTAGGGATGGTGATTGTGAAATCTGTCCCATTTATAGCACAAGCAACATACGGTGGCAACGCGCCGGAAAGCCGGATTCTAGCAGAAATAAAGTGCGTTGCAACCACATTCCTGATCCAGAATTATCAACCACGTCTGAGGAATCTCCAACGTGACCACGTGCGGATAGCTATCACCTTGAGCTGGATTCAAGGCAGACAGTTATCTAAAAGCACAAGAGGTTCAATAGGTGCCTGTTTTGTATCGTCCACAGGGAATAATCACAATAAGCAATGCCAAATAAGATCTCGATCGAGCAGCTCCCACCAATTTCCAGGCAGGCTGCCAGCATTGCGAGCGCTGAGAATTCAATCTTGGGGGGTGCATCTATCTCTCTTCTGGATCATCCTCGTGCTGGCGCAGATTTTCCACTGAAATTTCGTGCTACATCCAGTATCGGAGGTATAATAATCATCAGGCTTTGCGGACAACAGTTCTAACACGCATAGGGGCCAATTCAACAAAAGCTTACCCGAGAATTCGCATTTATTCGTGCAGCGATCCTGAGAATGGGTATTTTATAATTTAATAAGAGAAGCCGTATTTGATTGCCTTGAGAACAGTTGAGAAGCTATTCTCTTTTTGACACACTATCACTAACCGACATTGAGGAGGCTAGTCATGCTAAAGAAAAGCTACAGCAAAACAGGTCGTGTCTGCCGGGTCACGTTTAAAGTGGCCGCCGAAGTAGAGGCGGATGAAGTCGCCCTGTGTGGTGATTTCAATGAATGGGACGAGAATTCAAATCCCATGAAGCAGCTTAAAGACGGCGGCTTCAGCACGACCGTCAGTATAGAAGCCGGCAGATCGTATCGCTTTCGCTACCTGATCAACGGTGACAGATGGGAAAACGACTGGGAAGCGGACGAATATTGGCCGAATGACTTTGGAAGCGAAGACTCGGTTATCCGGGTTTAAGTTCCCTTGAAGTGGTTTTGTCCCTAGACGGCTATATCTGAGAAAGCAATTCGTCAATTCCGGATTAACTATACATAATGTAATCCTGTTTTGAACGAGCGATCTTTCGAGGATTAGCTCACTCAAATAAAGCCATACTGTGAAATCAACCAAATCAGGTTTGCTACTTGCCGGAGACGTTGGCGGGACAAAAACCATCTTGGCCCTCGTCGATCACGAGCATGGTGCTAGACACCCCGTTGCGGAAGAAAGGTTCTGGAGCAGTGACTACCCGTCACTGGTCGAAATCATCCAGGAATTCGTTGGCGAGCACGGGTGCCGGCTAGGAGCGGTGACCATTGGAGTGGCAGGCCCGGTTCACGAGAATCGTGTCGAAGTAACTAACTTGCCTTGGGAAGTTGATGGTGCCCGGTTGAGTGAGGCGCTTGCGGGGGCTCCGGTCAAGCTGCTGAATGATCTAGAAGCCATCGCTAACGGCATCCCGGCCCTCGAAAAAAATGACTCAGTTGTCCTTAAACCGGGTGAGGTTGAGGAGCATGGCGCCATTGCTATTGTCGCTCCTGGAACCGGTCTCGGAGAGGCATACTTAATATGGGATGGAAATAGGTACCGGCCGGTGCCGAGCGAAGGGGGACATACCGATTTCGCGCCGGCTACAGAGTTGGAACTTGAGCTTCTGTCCTATCTGATGCCTCGTCTAGGCCACGTGAGCTACGAGCGAGTCTGCTCTGGTGTCGGCATTCCGAATCTATACCGGTTCCTCAGGTACACCGGTCGATACGATGAACCCAAGTGGTTGGCTAATGAATTAGCCAACGCTGAAGACCAGACGCCGATCATCGTGCAGAGCGCGCAAGATGGGTCGGCCGAGATCTGTACCGTCGCTTTGGATCTATTTATGTCAATACTAGGAAGCGAAGCCGGTAATCTTGTGCTTCAGGCAATGGCAACGGGTGGGGTTTATCTCGCCGGCGGAATCCCACCGCGGATTATCGACCAGCTGAGAAGCAAGGCCTTCCTTGAGGCATTCACGCGGAAGGGAAGGTTGTCTGATGTGCTGCATCGCGTACCGATTAGCGTCATTGTCAACCGCAAAGCGGCGCTTTATGGAGCGGCCAACCACTGCCTCATGACGTTCGCTAATTCTGGTTGAACTCGAATATCCCAAAGATGTCTCGATTTATGTTAAGTGATTACCTGATCCTTGTCCTCGTTTTTGTTCACTCCTCGGCACTGCCACTCAATCAAGAAGGTAAACGTGAGCGCGAGTAGCAATGCTCACATATTCGACTCCTTTGATCAACAGATCCAAGCCACGGCTAGATTAATCCTTACCGTGGCCAAAGATGCTAGCACGAAGAAAGGTCGCTTTAATTTCGTTCTTTCCGGTGGTAGCACGCCGGCTCCACTTTTCAGGATGCTCGCACTACCGCCGTACGCGGAGGCAATGCCGTGGAACGCAACCCATTTCTATTGGGGTGACGAAAGGATCGTTCCACCGGCACATGAGGAAAGCAATTACGGGCAGGCCAGGCTCCTTTTGTTGGATCGAATCCAAGCCCGCCCGGAGAATGCACACCGGATCAAAGGTGAGTTATCAGCAATCGATGCTGCTGCGGACTACTCTGAACGGTTATCCACCTTATCTGGAATGTCAGGACAGGGTACGCTCTTTGATCTGGTCCTATTGGGTTTAGGGAGTGACGGGCATACGGCCTCCCTGTTCCCGGGTCCCATAAAAGCGGAAGAGCAGAGATCGTTGGCTTTAGCGATATCGGCCGTTTACGGTGGCCGGCCTGCCCATCGGGTGACCCTAACACCCCGGGCATTTAACCGGTCACGGAATGTAGTTTTCCTGGTATCCGGATCAGAAAAAGCCGAAGCTGTCAAAGAGTCGATATCTGGGGAGTTCGATCCACAAACCTGGCCCGCCCATAGAATCCATCCTGATTTCGGAGAGGTCACCTGGATGCTTGACGCTGAGGCGGGGGCTTTGCTTCGCCCCGCCTGAGAGCCGAACCTCTGACCGCAAAGGGCATTGTAACCTTCTCTCATTCGATGCATCTAAATGTGGTAGAGTACAGTTACGAAATCAGATTGAGTGAGGATAGTGGATGAGTACAGACACGTTAACAATTGGTCGAACGGTCTATCTTGATACAGACATGGAGGATGCTCTGGACAAAGTGGCAAGTGCCCTGAAAGCTGAGGGTTTTGGCATCATTACCGAGATAGATGTAAAGCAAACACTAAAGACGAAGATTGACGTTGATTTTCGGCCATACCGCATACTCGGTGCCTGCAATCCACCATTGGCACATCGGGCCTTAAGTACGTCGCCTCAGGCCGGGTTACTGCTGCCATGCAACGTGACCGTATCCGAGATAGGCTTGAACCGGATTGAGGTATCAATCATCGATCCGCTGGCCTTGATGAACGTAGTTGATGACCCAAATCTCCGGTCCGTTGCCGAAGACGCGCAAGCGAAATTGGAGAGGGTTGCCGATTCTCTTGAGGAGAGCTAATTGAATGCCAATTTTCGAATTCGTTTGTCTCGACTGTGGTGATTCCTTTGACAAACTACTGCGGAGCTCATCCGCGATCGGTGATGTCATTTGTCCGACCTGCGAAGGCCAACAGATAAGAAAAAAGCTTTCTCTTTTTTCCAGCAAGGTCAATGGCGGAACGCGGGCGGCAACAAACGCGGCTAGCTGCGCCCCTGGCGGCCTCTGAGGGGTACCTGGTTGATACCGGTCGTATACCGGTTTATGTAAAGTTAGTACTCGATCTGATTTGAAAGATCCACTCTCGCTGTTAGATTGGCGACGATCCGTGTCTGAAATCTATGCCGACGTCCGGCGTACTCCTGGCGCCAGCCTTGAGATTGCCTGGCAAGATTGGCGTGCTGCTCGCAATGATCTACTAAAGAACCATCCCCAGTCACCCCTCGACTTTGACCAGCGCTCTGTTTTCCGCGGATTGCCATACTATGCATATGATCTGGACTGGCGGGTAACCGGAATATTTGAGGACGAGGGGATCGGTGGATCCCACGAAATCGAATTGGGAGCTGATGACCGGATCCGTTTGACCCGTGTGGGCATCGTGAGATTCAGCTTAAAACAGATTGAGGCTTCATTGAGCGCTTTCTGGATTGAGGGATACGGGGGAGGGCTTTTTATCCCATTCCGTGATTCGACCAATGGTGTGTCAACTTTTGGAGGGGGGCGTTACCTCTACGACACTATCAAAGGTGCAGATCTTGGTACGAATGGCGCCGAATTGAATCTGGATTTCAATTTCAGTTACAATCCTTCCTGCGCCTACAATTCGCGATGGGTTTGCCCTCTGGCTCCAGCCGAAAACACTCTTGCATTGGCCGTCACAACTGGCGAGAAGTATCTCGCCTTTTAATTCAGACCCATCTTCAATGAGGGGACGGATCGGATTCTCTCCAAAAGCCAATCTCCACCTAGAGTACTTAACATAATTACGCTACCACCAGATCCAGTTTCAATTCCGGGACAGAGAGTTCAATAGCTATATGACATAATCCTCGGAATAGCTATCCCATGTGTATTGGGAAATCAGCGGCGAATACAGCCTCATTGCCAAAAGTAATAATGCTTCAGAAGCCCAATGCGCGCACCCTGTATGTTTCAGTACCCAATGCTATGGACTCACTGGTAACCGAAACAGAACTTAACATAATCCTTGAGTAACACTATGCGGGTTCTGGGAATAGGGCAGCAGGCAATAGAGGAATATGTTCAGAGACATGATTGTTGACATAATTGCAGACTCCCACTCCCTCTGAACTCCTGTCCGGGCTCTCTCTCCCTCTCCTATACAAAAAAAGGCAGGGTCACCCTTTTTGCTTCGATGAAGCTAAACACGAGGCTACTAGCGGTTTTGAGGAGGCTGCGCTATGTGCCTAATTTACTTTCTCGTGTTCAGCCTGGCTACGAGTGACCCTGCGCGACAGGAGAACTAGGTTTTTAAACCATCCGGCAGATATTCCTAACTACCGATGGTTTGTTACCATTAGCGTCCGTGGATATATTAACAGGTACAGGTACTAACGAAAGTGATGAATGTCATGGTAAAATCCATGACATTCAGGCAATTGCCTCCCTGTAACTCACCTCTGGATGCGGACCGAACGAAGCGAGTGATCATGACAGAACCTAACTTTTACGAGCAGGTGTACGCTGTAGTTCGATGTATACCTACAGGAACAGTAACAAGCTATGGCCGAATAGCACATATGCTCGGTGCTCCAAACGCGGCGCGAGCGGTTGGTTACGCTCTTAGGGCGCTAAAAGACAGACAAGGAGATCCTGATTACGCAGACGTGCCGTGGCAACGAGTCGTCAATAGCCAGGGGCGTATCAGCATCGTAAATCGTGAATATGGGGCTCAATTGCAGGCGGAATTTTTACGCGAAGAAGGCGTGGTCGTTAGCGAAGATCTGCAAATCAACCTTGACCGCTATCTGTGGTCGGGTCTTCACTGGCTGGAGCTCGACGACATCATAAAGGGGCTGTAGCCACTGTTAAAGCGATCGACGACTTGCGGTCTGGCGTTCACATACTAAAATCTTAGTCGTGAAGCTGATTATCCAGATCCCGTGCTTGAACGAAGCGGAAACCTTGCCGGCAACGATGGAGGGAATTCCAACCTCCATTCCAGGTATTGATACCATCGAAACCCTCGTGATCGACGATGGCAGCGAAGACGGTACGGTGGAGGTAGCCAATTCTCTAGGTGTAGATCATGTGGTCCGGCATACGAGAACCCTGGGCTTAGCCCAAGCCTTTGCCACAGGTCTGGAACATGGATTGCGTTTTGGGGCGGATATTATCGTAAATACCGATGGGGATAATCAGTATCCGGCTTCGGCTATTCCTGATCTGGTTGCACCCATTATCAGGGGCGAGGCCGACATTGTCATAGCCAACCGGCAGATACGAGACATTCCCTACTTCTCACCGGTTAAGAAGTTCCTACAGTGGGCAGGCAGCAGCCTGGTGCGCTGGGTAAGCGGAACGGAAGTGCCAGACGCCCCAAGCGGCTTTAGGGCTTATACGAGGGAGGCAGCTCTTCGCCTAAATATCCTAACGCGATTCAGCTATACACTGGAAACTGTGATTCAGGCCGGAAAACAGGGACTAAGAATCCAGAGCGTTCCTGTGCAAACAAATCCACCCTCACGACCGTCGAGGTTGCAGCGTAGCGCATTTCATTTCATTAAGGCTCAGTCTAGTACCATCTTGCGGCTCTACGCTTTCTATGAACCGCTGAGAACCTTTACGTATTTGGCGGCGCCTTTTTTAATCACCGGTACATTTCTGCTGGTGCGTTTCCTTATTTTTTACCTCATTGGTGAGCGTGGAATTGGTCGCTATCAGCAATCTCTTACCATCGGTATTGGTCTCATCTTGGTTGGCGTTATTGTCGGTCTCTTTGGCATCCAGGCCGATATCGCCAGCAAACATCGAAGGTTGACCCAGGAGGTCCTATACCGGCTGAAAAAGATGGAGCTTGAGAAGACTTTACATAAGAGTAGTGGACCAGATAGGTTTGCCGACACACCAGCCAATTCTATAAACGATAGTGACTAGTCGCCTGTCCTGTTTTCGATCATCATGGAATGCCACTGGGCGATATCCGCCGGCGGTTGTGCCGGATAATCCTCTCTTGTCGCCTAGAGCGGCACCTTGAAACTTAAATACCTTCTGCCTTTCTTTCATCGTTAGACACTCAGGAGTGAAACATGGTACATGGATATGCTGGAAAGATACTACACATCGATCTAACGAGCGGATCAGTGGAGGTTGAGAAACCGAGCGAGGAGTTTTATCGCCAGTACATCGGCGGAAGCCTGTTTGGGCTTTACTATCTGTGGAAACTCACACCAGAAGGGACTAAGCCTTTGGATCCCGCAAACACGCTGACATTCGCCATCAGCGCTCCAACAGGAATGGCTGTTAGCGGACAGAGCCGCTGTACATTGACCTGCTTATCGCCGAGTAGTGGCGGCGTGTCTGATAGCCAGGCAGGCGGCTTCTGGCCGGCTGAGTTGAAGTTTGCCGGATATGATGCCATCGTCATCAGAGGCGCTGCCAGCGAACCGATTTATCTCTGGATCAACGATGATAATGTTGAGTTCCGATCTGCATCGCACCTTTGGGGAAAATTGACCAACGAAGTAGATGAGATCATCAAAGCAGAGCATGGAAAGAAGGTGGAGATCGCCCAGATCGGCCCGTCTGGTGAGAACCTATCTAACTTCGCGGCGGTTATGAACATGAGCAACCGTGCCTGGGGTCGGACTGGAACCGGTGCCGTTATGGGATCCAAGAATCTCAAGGCCATCGTAGTCCGGGGATCACGGAAAGCCGAGCCGGCCGATAAAGGAGCGGTTACCGCCTTGGCCAAGAAGGGCGCCGGATTGTATCCCGATAGCGATATGGAGTGGTTTGGACGTTATGGAACTCCTGACACGGTCATGGATAACTTGGGGCCAGGCGGTTTGCCAACTCGGAATTGGGATTCGGGAGCCATGGCCCAGGATGCGGCCGAAGCTATCAGTGGTGACCGGCTCTATGAGGAGCTTCTACGTGGTGCGGCGGATGGGAAACAAGATCGTCTCGGACGTGATACTTGTTACGCCTGCATCGTACGCTGCAAAAGGGTAGTAGAATCTGAATGGCGAGAACAGGCACTCACGCCTCAATTAGGCGGTCCCGAATATGAAACCATCGCCACATTCGGTTCTTACTGCGACGTCGACGATTTGTACGCGGTGACCTATGCCAACCAGCTCTGCAATCAGTATGGCGTGGATACAATTTCCTGCGGAGCCACACTGTCTTGGGCGATGGATTGCTTTGAGCACGGAGTCCTAACCGCCGATGAGATGGATGGGATTGAACTCCGCTTTGGTGACGCGGGAGCGATGATCGCCATGCTCAAGAAAACCCTAGCCAGGGAGGGATTCGGAGATGTTCTCGCCGAGGGCTCGACCAAAGCGGCCGACAAACTGAGTAAGGGACATGACTATCTTCTTACAGTGAAAGGACAGGAGTTGCCGGCCCACATGCCACATGTCAAACGTAGTCTAGCTGTGATTTATGCTACCAATCCCTTCGGCGCCGACCACCAGTCTACCGAGCATGATACCCTCTACAGTCCCAAAGGCTACGAGGGCACCGAGGAAGAGCCTGGAAATAAGCGATTTCTCAATCAAATCGGACTGTTCCACCCTCAGCATCCGAAGGTCATCAACGAGCATAAGATTGAATACGCTCTAAAGACTCAGTACAACTATGGCGCCATGGATACGATGGGCCTGTGTCAATTTGTTTATGGTCCGGCCTGGCAGCTTTTTGGACCACAAGACATGGCCGATTTGATGTCCGCGGCTACGGGATGGGATATCACTGTTGAAGAGGTGCAAGAGATCGGCCGCAGGCGCTTGAACCTCATGCGAGCTCTGAACGCTCGCGAAGGAATCGCCAGGGATCAGGATACTCTTCCTAAGAAGTTATACAACAAGGGATTGGAAGGCGGCCGGACCGATGGTCTGAAGCTGGACGAGCAAGAAGTTCAGAACGGTATTGAGATGTACTACGATCAGGCTGGCTGGGACACTGAAACAGGAGTGCCATCTCGCACGACGCTCGAAGAATTAGGATTGGGCTGGGCGGCAGACGGTTTAGCCTGATCCGGTCGATACCGCAGAGCACGAATTATGTCAACTGACATCAGCTAGTCGCTGTCTGGTGCGGACTGTGTGAAGAATGCAACGATACTGGGAACTTGACATAACCTAAGTTCCGTTCTCATATTCTACATTATTTTCTCGCAGATTCATCAAAGAAATGGTCTCCAAAACGCTTCCTTAAAAGATCGACGCTCTTGCCGTTTTCCCCTTCTTCTGTTCCCGTCCTGTGTTATACTAAGCGGGCTATTACAACAAAGATCGCTGTTTGAAATTTAATACCCGTCGACAGCTTATCTGACAAGAAAAGCTGCGGATTGTCGCTGAAAGTTCGATTCATTTATGACCGAAGAACACCAGCCATTCGTCCATCTCCACGTTCACAGCGAGTTCTCCCTGCTTGATGGTCTGAGCCGGATAAAGCACCTCACCGCCAGGGCAAATGAACTTAACATGCCGGCTCTAGCTCTGACGGATCATGGGACGATGTACGGCACGATCGACTTCTATCGCGCCTGTAAGAAAGCAGAGGTTAAGCCCATCCTCGGCGTCGAGACCTATGTGGCAAGCCGGCGGATGCAGGATAAAGAACCTGATCTTGATCGAGAACGTTTCCATCTGCTCCTGCTGGCTCAAAATCAAACCGGCTATTACAACCTCCTAAAACTTGTTAGTAAGGCTCAGCTTGGTGGCTTCTACTACCGTTCGCGTGTGGACCACGAGTTGCTGGAGAAGCACAGCGATGGGCTGATCGCGACAACCGGATGTCTGGCTGGTGAGATCCCACGAGCGATCAAATTGGGTAATATCGACAAAGCTCACCAGTTAATGGAATGGTATGTGGATGTTTTCAGCCGCGACCGCTTCTTTGTTGAATTACAGGAACATGGAATTCCAGAACTGACCGAAGTGAATAAGACCCTGCTTGAAATGGCCGGTCGGTATAACCTTCGAATGGTCGCGACTAATGACGTTCACTACACCACGGTTGAGGAAGCTGACCCGCACGACGTCCTGCTGTGCATCCAGACCGGTAAGACGGTAGATATGCAGGATCGTATGCGGATGTCTGACCAGAGTTACTATCTGAAGTCATACGACGAGATGCATAAGCTCTTCGGCGAGTTTCCCGGAGCCCTTGACAACACCTTGTTGATTGCTGAGATGTGCGACGTCGATCCCATACCACATGGTTACCACCTGCCTAAGTTTGAGGTTCCAGAAGGATACACTCCCGAAACCTATCTGAGACACTTGTGCGAGAAGGGATTAACCTGGCGTTATGGGGAAGCAAGAGCTGAATCCGATCAAGATCTGAAAGAACGTCTTAACTATGAGCTACGCGTGATACACGATATGGGCTTCGATGCCTATTTCCTGATCGTCTGGGATTTGTGTGAATTCGCCCGCCAGAAAGATATCTGGTGGAATGTGCGCGGTTCTGGTTCTGGATCTGTTGTTGCCTATACATTGGGAGTCACAGGTATAGACCCCTTGGTTAACGGCCTTATCTTTGAGAGATTCTTGAATCCGGACCGTGTATCGATGCCAGATATCGACCTCGATTATCCCGACGATCGCCGTCACGAGATGATCGAATACACCATTAACAAGTACGGTTCGGATAAGGTGGCCCAGATCATCACCTTTGGAACGATGGGGGCAAGGGCGGCGATTCGTGATGTGGGCCGGGCCTTGGATGTCCCGCTTGCTGAAGTAGATGGGGTGGCGAAACTAATACCCGCTATATCTGGCAAACACGTGACCATACGAGATACTCTGACTCCGGAAAACGAATTCTACTCGGCTGATCTTCTAAAGCTGTATGGCGAGAACGCCAAAGTGCGAAACCTGGTGGATACGGCCGAGAATCTTGAGGGAGTGTCTCGACATGCTTCGACTCACGCGGCGGGAGTGATCATATCCGATAGGCCGCTGGTTGATTACACACCTTTACGCCGGCCAACCAGTGGCGGCGGCAAGGACGACGGCATTGGTGTGGTAACCCAGTGGCCAATGGAGATTCTAGATTCGATTGGCTTACTTAAGGTCGATTTTCTAGGATTGAGTACCCTAACCGTGTTGCGCGCAGCGGCAGATTTGATTAGTAAACGGCACCAGGTGCAATACACAATTGATAACATACCTTACCGGGTAGATCAGATCGGACCGGATCCTGATAAAAGGCCGGAAGCCCTTTTTGAGATGTTGGGGAGGGGAGAAGTTGCCGGTGTGTTTCAGGTTGAAGGGACGGGGATGCGTCGCTTGATGACGCAGATGAAACCACAGCGTTTCGAGCATATTATGGCGGCTATTTCTTTGTTCCGTCCTGGGCCTATGGATAATATTCCCGACTATGTCAGCCGTATGCATGGTAGGACCCCTGTAACCTACCACCATCCCGATCTTGAAACGATTTTGGAAGAAACCTATGGAATTCTGGTATATCAGGAGCAGATAATTCGAATCGCTTCAGAATTTGCCGGATATGCGCCGGGTGAAGCGGACATGATACGGAAGGCAGTCGCCAAGAAAAAGCGCGGCTTAATGGACAAGCACAAAGCCCAATTCAGCGAAGGAGCTGCGTCCAAAGGCTATTCGCAACAAACATGCGAAGCGATCTGGTCTGATATCGAGTTCTTTGCCCGCTATGGATTCAATAAAGCTCATGCGGCAGATTATGCGGTAATCACATGCCAGACAGCATTTCTGAAGGCTCACTATCCTGTTGAATACATGACGGCTTTGTTGAGCGTGGAACGGAATGATACAGATAAAGTCGCCCAATATCTTGCCGAGTCGAGACGCATGGGCATTGCCATCGCGCCACCCCAGATCAACCGATCCGAGCTCGACTTTTCAATCGAAGGGGGCGAAGAAAAGTCAGTTATTCGGTATGGCCTTGGTGCCATAAAGAATGCGGGCGCCGCGGCCATCGAGCAGATTCTCTGCGAACGCAGGAACGGCGGCGAGTTTAAGGAAATGGCGGATCTTTGCGAGCGGGTGGATTTGAGGCGCGTTGGCAAACGAGCTTTAGAATCCATGGTTAAAGTTGGCGTATTTGATGAGTGGGGGAAGCGACCTCAGGTGTTGGAAAGCCTAGATCGGGCAATCAGTCACAGCGGAAACATCCATGATGCCGCCGCGGCCGGTCAGATGAGCCTTTTCGGTGGACCGGCAGGCCTCAACGATAGCGTTGGCGTGGAACTTCTACGGCCGGAGGTGGATCTGCCTGAGGTAGACCAACACGATGTTTTAACCTGGGAGAAGGAGTTGATCGGCGTTTATTTATCCGAACACCCCTTAGACCGTTATCTTGACTTAGCAAGGGAACTGCGAAGTTCCACGACCGCGGAGCTTGACGAGGCGACCAACGATCAGGGAGTAGCAATCCTAGGTCTTTTGACCAGTCTGCGAACGTTTATTACGAAAAAGGGCCAGGAAATGGCCTTCGGCAATCTGGAGGATATGCACGGGTCGATTGAGTTGATATTTTTTCCAAGAACCTGGAAGGGTACACACTCAAAAGTCGAAGTCGATCGGGTTTATCTCGTCAGAGGCAAAGTGCGTATAGAAAATGGCGACCGGGCGAAAATAATCGTTGACAACCTCGATAATAACCTAAACCTGGCCAAGGAGAGGGTCGTTCAGCGAGATAGTAGTTTTGCAATTACCGGAGCGAAGACGGAAACAAACCTGAACAAAATGCCGCGGAGAGTGGAGAGCGAGCCGAAATCCCTCGATAGCTTAGATAGCTCTCCGAAAGCAAAGGTATTAAACAAATCTGACAAGCCTGTTGCATCTGAAGTATTATCTTCGTCAAAAACGCCATTTGTCCCTCCACCACCACCAAACTTTGACCTTGTCGGAAGCACTCCTGAGGTCTCGGACAAATCATTGGTAAGGCCTGATGACTCCGCAGTCGTAAAATCTGTACGTGATGCGAAGCTTGTTGTTTCCGCCGACTCCAGCTTTAAGGATGAGGCCTTCGAAGAGATCAGACGTTCGATAGTGGTCGAGATTGAACCTAGCGGGACCTGGCGGGAAACATGCCGCCGAGTCGTGAAAATAGCTGGGCATTATCGCGGAAATGATGCGCTCCACATAAGACTGTCAGGCCAAAAAATGGCCATGGAGTTTCCGAATCAAAATACCGATTTTTGTCCTGAGTTGGTCGAAGCTTTCCGGCTCTTACCTTCGGTTATAAACGTTAAAGCAACGTAGGAGTTGGAGCATTCTCGAGACGCTCTCGGACATACTCTGAATTCCTGTTAGCGCCGTACGCACTCCCGCTGGAACAGCATCTAGGAACCAGATGGGAGCGCTCTACGGATCAGAGTCTTTGAAACACCCTGGCTGGTGCTCGGCTGGCTCACATAGCTAAGGGTTACAAATAGCCTGCTTTGATTGTTGGAGATGCGATATGGATGTTCATCGAATTAGAGTGTTGGTCGCTAAGCCCGGACTTGATGGGCACGATCGCGGCGCGAAGGTAGTTGCAAGAGCGCTTCGCGATGCCGGTATGGAAGTGATATATACTGGACTACGTCAGACTCCAGAAATGATAGTAGAAGCCGCGCTGCAGGAAGATGTTGATGTGATCGGCCTGAGTATACTCTCGGGCGCTCACTTGTATCTGACTCCTCGAATCATGGAACTCATGGGTGAGAACGAGATGGTCGATGTCCCAGTATTCCTTGGTGGAATAATTCCGCATGATGATGTGCCGGCGTTGAAAGCGATGGGGATTACCGGTGTATTCGGGCCGGGTACTAGCACCGAAACGATCATTTCCTCCATTCGGGAGAGTGTAGTTGCTAAGCCAGCTGATCGAGAAAGCTAAGCAAGGTCGTCGCCGTGCAATTGCTCAACTCATTACGCTAGTTGAGAACGACCGGGAAGCGGCTCGCACAATCGTGGCAGCGCTATATCCCGAAACGGGCAAAGCCCATATCGTGGGTATTACGGGTCCCCCTGGTTCGGGAAAGAGCACCCTGGTAAACGAGATTGCTAAGGAGTATAGAAAGAGGAAACAACTCATTGGCATCGTGGCTGTTGATCCAAGTAGTCCCTTCACTGGAGGAGCATTGCTTGGTGACAGAGTCCGTATGCGAGATTTATCAGGGGATAGGGGCATTTTTATCCGGAGTATGGCCTCGAGAGGAAACCTCGGCGGACTCGCCCATTCGACCGGAAACGTGGTCAAGATACTGGACGCCGCCGGTTTCCAGGTGATTTTGGTCGAGACCGTTGGTGCCGGGCAAGCCGAGGTAGACATCGCCAACGCGGCTCTTACCACCTTGGTGGTCGAGGCTCCCGGAATGGGGGACGACATTCAGACCATTAAGGCGGGAATTCTCGAGATCGCCGATTTGCTCGTGGTAAACAAGGTGGACCGTCCTGGTAGCGGCAGAACGGTGAAAGCCCTGCAGACCATGTTGCATATGGGAACGGTTCGGAGAGTCGAGATACACCATGATCGCTCGATGACTGCCGCCGGACCAAATCTGTCGAACAGTGATATGGAAACTGCCTGGATTGTTCCATTGCTGGAGACCGTGGCTACTGAAGGCCGTGGAGTCTCTCCGTTAGTTGATGCGATTCAGGATCATCGGAATTACCTAAAGGGGAGCGGCGAATGGCTGGAAAGAGAGAAAATGCGCAGTCGCAGGGAAGTTAGCCAATTGCTTCAGGATCGATTCATGAGCATGCTGCAATTGGCCGTGCCGCTCGGTGAACGTGACATAATCATAGAGGCAGTGGCGAGAAGACAACTAGATCCTTACTCGGCCGTTGAGAGACTCTTCGAACAAGCACAAGCTTCCGAAGAAGCTCTCTAGGCCCTATCCTGGTTACCGGAGTTTGACATGTCAGTATCAGGCCATGGCGAGATCAAATTATTTGCAGGATCGGGCTGTCCAGAGTTAGCAGAAAGAATCTCGGCCTACATTGGTGTTCCAGCCAGCCCGTGGGAGGTCGTCGAGTTCCCAAATGAAAACCTCCTGATTAGACTCAATGCCAGTGTACGCGGTCAGGACGTCTACTTGATTCAAAGCCAACCTAAACCTGTTCATCGCAACATCATGGAGACACTGATCGCCATCGACTGTTTCAAAAGGGACTCGGCCGGCCGAATTACCCTCGTGGCGCCATATCTAGCTTATTCCCAGAGCGATAAGAAAGATCAACCGAGGGTTCCCATCGCAGCACGCCTGCTGGCTGATATGATAGAAGTTGCTGGCGCGGATCGCTGGATGACGTTAGATCTTCACGCCGGGCAGATCCAAGGATTTTATAAGATTCCAGGCGACTCCTTGACCGCGTTTCACATTTTGGTGGAGTACTTTAGAAAGAAGAATCTATCTAATGCAGTTGTTGTCACCCCGGATCTGGGTTTCGCAAAGCGCGGGAGAAATTACGCAGCCGAGCTGAATCTGCCTCTTGCTTTTGTCGAAAAAAGGCGTGTTGGAGATGGTACCGACAGAGAGGCGCTGAGCTTGATCGGACAAGTAAAAGATAGAGATGTGATCATCGTGGACGATTTGGTCGATACAGCGGGATCAATTACGGGCGCGGTTGAACTCGTAAAGCAACACGGCGCCAAAGACTTATACCTATCTTTTGTTCATCCCGTCTTGTCCGATCCGGCGGCAGAGAGACTAAGAGCCTTACCATTTAAGGAGATCGTATGCACGGACACGATTCCGATTCCAGAAAGAAAGATGATGCCAAACATGATTATTCTGTCGGTCGCGGAGCTTCTTGGCGAAGTCATAATCCGTTCGCACGAAGGACGGAGTGTGGGCGAGCTTTTCAACGAATAATGTAAAATACGGTAGCCATCCATTTGCAGTCGAGACCAGCATCAGCTATCCGTGAAAAAGATTAGTCTTCCCGCTGGTGTTTACGCCTGGATCGACGTTCCTGCCCTGCAAAAAAAGGCCAACTTTCAACGAATTATAATTAATAGGCGCTAACTGTCCGCTAGACAAAGATTATTCCTGCTATAATGGTGCGTTATGTTTAAAAAGCTTGTTAGCAAAGTTGTAGGAGATCCTACGCAGAAATATCTAGATAGCCTTATTCCGCTCGTGGACGTGGTCGAGGAGCTTGAGTCCAATTTTCAAGCTTTGTCGAACGAGGAATTGAGGGACCAAACGACCCAGCTCAAGCAAAGGCTGGCTGATGATGAGACGATGGAGCATATACTGCCAGAGGCCTTTGCCCTAGTTAGAGAAGCGTCATGCCGGACGACCGGGCTGAGACATTATGACGTCCAGATCATGGGTGGTGTGCTGCTCTACCGAGGTGAGGTCGTCGAGATGCGCACCGGTGAAGGCAAGACTCTGGTTGCCACTCTACCTCTATATCTGAATGCACTGACAGGAAATGGCGTTCATCTCGTGACGGTTAATGAATACCTCGCCCGACGTGATGGCGGATGGATGGGAAAAATCTTCCATTTCCTTGGTCTGACGGTAGGCTGCATAGGTCCACAGCAATTCTCAGCTTTGTATGACCCAGATTATGTCAATCCGGGAGCGGAGCTCGATGACGAACGACTAGTACATTGGATGCCATGTACCAGGACAGAGGCCTACATGGCAGACGTTACCTATGGAATTAGTAGCGAGTTTGGCTTCGATTATTTGCGTGACAACATGTCCACTCATAGCGATCAATTGGTCCAGCGAGATCTCAATTACGCCGTTATCGATGAGGTCGACAACATCCTGATTGACGAAGCCAGGACTCCGCTGATCATCTCTGGACCATCAGGGAGAATCAGCCGCGAGTATGTTCGTTTCGCTGATTACGCGCGCCGACTCAAACGAAATACGGCCGATGAAGAAGAAGAGCCCAATGGGCATTATGACATCGATGAGAAAAGCCGATCGATTAATTTGACGGAGATGGGCATTGCCGAGATTGAGAAACGGATTCCTGAGATTGATTTGGAAGCCGGCAACAGTCTGTACGATCCTCGTTTCTTCCATCTTACATACTATGTGGATAATGCCTTGAAAGCTCAATATCTCTTTGCCCGGGACAGGCATTATGTGGTTCAGAACGGCGAGGTTGTCATTGTTGATGACTTTACAGGCAGGTTGATGCCCGGTAGACGCTATTCAGACGGATTGCATGAAGCGATCGAGGCAAAAGAAGGTGTTCAGGTACGAAGGGAAAACGTCACGGTTGCTACTATCACTTTGCAGAATTACTTTAGGCTTTATCAAAAATTGTCTGGTATGACCGGTACCGCTATGACTGATGCCGAGGAATTTCATGATATATACGAGCTAGACGTAACACCGCTCCCAACGAACGTGGACTACATCGTAAAGTCAGGCGAAATGGGCTTGATCGAGCAGAGGCGTAAAGTAGAGAATGGTGAAGAAATCTACTATGCTTACCCAGAAAAACCTGAACAGGTCGTATTTACAAAGCGGATTGACTTTGCCGATCAGGTATTTGGCACAGAGGATGCCAAAGATAATGCGATTATTGGAGAGATTATCCGTGTCCGCGAAACGGGTCGCCCCATTCTTGTGGGCACGACGTCCGTAGAACATTCGGAACTGATCAACCGGAAACTACAGAAGATGGGCATAATACATGCCGTCCTTAACGCGAAGATTCACCAGTCAGAAGCCCTTGTTGTAGCCCAGGCCGGGCGAAAACAGGCCGTCACTATTTCGACGAACATGGCCGGTCGGGGAACCGACATATTGCTTGGTGGCAATCCGGAAGGCATGTCAGCTGAAGCCCTCGAAAACGATCTTTTCGGGCGTAGCGACTTGACTCAGCTCGCTCATAGCTTCGTCTCCGACGGTCAGGAAAAAGCCCGTGAATACGCGAAGAAGCACCCTAAACTCAGTGAGGATCTAGTTGACGCTCTTTTAGAAACCAAGGCGGGATTTGATTTGGCATTGGAGGAGATTGAGCAGGTTCAGGTCGCTGGTTTCTTGGCCCGGGTGTTACAGGAACCATATGCCATTGATTACAATGACATTCGTGACGTCATTCGGATGGTTCGTGGTGGTCATTTATCAGGCGCACGAGAGCTCTTGGAATCAATAAACATTGATGTAGCCCTGGTGGAGGAAGTGAACCGTTTATGGGATCTCTACACACGCTACCAACAAGTTCACAAGGATACCAATCTGACGGCTAGCTTCATCGCCGAAATCCTATTCGAAAAACTTTACAACGCACGGGCAGCCCTCATTCGGGCGCTCATGAATGACAACCGTGACGAAGCTGAGAGACTTTGCAGGTCTATTCCAGGGCTATCGCTTGACCTAATAAATAGGGTTGAGGCGATCCGGTCGCAGACGGAGGTAGAGGGTCAGGAAGTCTGGCAACTCGGTGGACTGCATGTCATTGGTTCAGAGCGACACGAATCTCGTCGTATCGATAATCAGTTACGTGGACGAGCTGCCCGTCAAGGAGATCCCGGCTCATCTCGTTTCTTCCTGTCGCTGGACGATGATCTGATGCTACGGTTCGGTGGTGAGCGATTGAAAGGTTTTATGTCCCGGACGAATATCCCTGAAGATATGCCCATCGAAAGCGGTCTCTTGGACCGGATCATAGAAAGTTCACAGGAGCGGATCGAAGGATACAACTTCGACATTCGGAAAAACGTGGTCGAATATGACGATGTCATGAGCAGGCAGCGTTCAGCCATCTATTCAGAACGACGCGCGATCTTAATGGGTGAAGATGTTGCCCTTGACGAACATGTCGATCAAGCTTTTGATCGCGCCATAAGCGAGTTAATCAGAAATTACCTTGAGGATTACCCGGCTTACGTCCAGGGAGAAATTCATCGCGCGATTACGGACTTTAGCACAGATGCCACGGACTCCATCAATGTAAACGGCGTCCTGATCAGATTGAGATTGTTGCTCCCTGGAGTCGCCAATTTGGACAGGTTCGAGTTACAGGATATCAGCTCTGGGAAACTATCTGATCGATTATCCAAACTCGTCTACGAAAACCTTGAGGAAGGATTAAACCTATACCAATTTCTGCAAGCTACTGGGCGATTCATCCCCTTATTGCCCTCCGTTCCGAATCTAGGCGCGATACTGGGCAAGCGACGTTCCGGTCTTCTGCAAGCCAAGGATAGTATTCGCCTTGAATTTATGGCTCAAATCGAGGAGATCTATCGAAATTTTCTTGCTAAACAAATCGAAGAGACCGAGCGCGAGGAGATTTGGCAAAAGGCAATTGACGGTCTCAATGAGGCGTTCGCGGATTACAACGTAGAAGGTGTTTCTGTGCGAGCGATTCAGAAGCAGCAGGTTTCATTCAAGCAAAGAGTCGACGAGACCCTGAGAGATCTGCTTATAGACAGTCTGTCGGCTTTGGATGAAGAACAGATGGCTGAGGCCTTGATTGACTATGTCGACCAGCAGCGCGAGAACTGGCTGGCCCGCATCGGTGAAGAGGAGTTTCTAAACTTTCAACGACTTCTGCTCTTGAGCTCAATAGATCGAGAATGGCGTGATTATTTGATTGCGATGGATGATCTCAGGAGAGAGATCGGCCTTGAGGCTTTTGGACAGCGGGATCCGAAGGTAGAGTATAAGAGACGCTCCTACCAAATGTTTGCCGATATGAGGGGAAATATCGACCAGTCCGTAGCCGAGAATTATTTCCGGAGAATCGCCAGTCACCAGGCCTATATTCAGCAACAAGAAGCGACCCAAGAATACCAGACCCAGCTAAGCCAAGCAGGGTATCAGGTTGTCAAGAAGGATAGGGGAAAAGGGGTGGAGCTACGCCGCGATGTGCCGAAAGTTGGTAGGAACGATCCCTGCCCATGTGGAAGTGGAAAGAAGTATAAACAGTGTCATATGCGGCAAGATCAGACGACGTCGACGCCAAAAGCACGGAAAAGAAGTAAGTCCCGCTAGAATGTAGCGGCTTAATCTAGGGACAAATTCAAGGTTTACTTCCCCCTTTAGTAAAAGTCCAGCAATCGTGTGGGCTTCATTCTGAACGTTACTGGAGCAATCTCAGTGGCTACCTAATCACCGGTTTCCCACTCACGAAGAGCCAGATTGAGGGCCCGCCGGACCCGGGTATCTTCTATCTCTTTAGGTTGGGAATAATAGTGGCTGTCGACCCGAATCCTTAACCCTCCTTCAGGGGCGCTTTCCACGTGGGCAACCCGGCCCTTGAGCGTCGGATCTTCGGCCAGATATCTCTGAAGAATGATGTCTATCTGGTCGACCATGCTAAGATCTGAAGCGAGTCCTGTTGCAGGTTCTCCACCCGCTGTCAGATCTTGCTTCCTTGATAATTGTTGAGCTTGTGATTTCAACTGGGCTTCGGAGCGCTGTCGTGCAAGCTCGCTTCGGAATGCGGCCTGGCGATCCTGCACTGAAGATGCATAAGGTACGCCAGTTTGATCTGTCCCAGATAGCGGAGGAGCCGTCCCTGCCCGTACCAAGGTCTCGTAACCATCTACGAATACAACTAGATCGCCTACAGCCGCCAAAATCCTCTGCTTGAGGCTCCCAGAAGGAATATCTGATAGCTTCTCATACTGGGTCGAGTTAACCTCTACGACGAGTTTTCCCAGCGGTGGCTTTCGAATAACCCGAAATACCTCGAAATCTATATCCATCATCAACCCTCTCCTTCCGCCGGTCGTCAACTAAATCATAGCTGGCACGACCCACAGAAAAATGTACTTCGACCTCCTAGCACGACCCTCTCGACAATACCGGCGCAACGGACGCAAGATTCACCAGCGCGACCATAAACGCTGAACGATTTCTGCATTTCACCTTCCGAGCCATCCGGTTGGCGGTAATCACTGATTGTGGCACCTCCACGATCGATTGCCTTCGTGAGCGTCTTTCGAATGCTAGAATACAGTTGGTCGCTTTCCAGCCGCGACAAGGTATTGCTTATCCGGTTAGGCGCCAGTTTGGCCCAGAACAGCGACTCGTCTGCGTATATGTTTCCAATACCGGCAATAAAACGCTGGTCCAGGAGCAGGGGTTTCAAAACGCGACGCCGTCCATGTAGCATTTTATCAAGTAAGCCAGGTGAAAATGAGCGCGACAATGGTTCCGGTCCAAGTTCGCCAACGATAGTTCCAGCGTCTCGTGTCAGGTAGATCCGGCCGAATTTCCGCACATCCCGAAATCGCAATTCTTCACCGCCGGAAAAAATAATGACTGTATGGACGTGATCCAGCATAACTGACGAAGTACGTTGTAAAAGGAGCTGTCCCGTCATCTTTAGATGAATAATCATATAGTCGGCGCTGTCGAGAGTAAATAGGATGTACTTACCCCTTCGATCTAGGTCACTGATAGTTGTGTCAACTACTCTATCTCGTAGTTCGTCAAGTTCTATTGAGGATAAATGTCGCGGCCATTCATTCTTTATGTCAAGAATCTTCTTGCCTACTACTTTGGACCGCAACAATCTTACGACCGTCTCCACTTCCGGAAGTTCAGGCATATTGATCGGATTTCTTAATGCGTTGTACCATCATCGACTTCATCGGATTTGAACTCATTATCCTTCCAGAACTAGAAACCGTCCTCCTTCGTAGAAAAGCTCATCGTCAATCCAGATCTGACCTCCATCACGCATATCACAAATCATATCCCAATGTATGGACGATTGATTTTTGCTCCCTGTCTCTGGGTAGCCCATACCTAAGGCCATGTGGACGGTGCCGCCAATCTTCTCGTCGTACAAGATTGATTTGGTGAACCGGTCGATCCCATCGTTTGTTCCGATGGCGAATTCACCAAGATATCGAGCTCCATCATCTGTATCTAAAGCTGACAGCATGAACTCCTCGTTCTTCTGAGCTGAGGCGTCTACGACTCTGCCATCTTCGAACCGAAGCTCGACGCCATCTACCTCACGACCCCCGTAAATGGCCGGGTAGGTAAAGCGGACCCAACCCTGAACGGAAGACTCGACCGGACCGGTGAATATTTCTCCGCTCGGCATATTCCGACGGCCGTCTGAATTTATGAAAGTACGATCGTCGATGGACATTGTCATATCGATATTCGTACCCTTGACTCGTAAGTGGTGTTTCCCCGATAACCAGTCGACTAATATCTGTTGCCTGCTGGACATCTTTTGCCACTCAGCTACCGGATCATCCTTATCGGCGTGACAGGCGCTATATACAAAGTCTTCGTATTCACTCAGGGACATATCAGCCTCCTGGGCATGAGCCTGGGTTGGAAAGAGGGTGCCCACCCACCTCAATTCGCCAAGAGCGCTGCGTTTCATCGAAATCGCCATCAACTCCTTATGCGCGGCCTGTCTTATCTGCATTCTCTTCGGATCAATACTGTTTAATGAACGGGTGTTGGAAGAACCATGGATTGCGATGCGGCAATCGTACGTCTCAACGATAAGTTTAAGGGGATCTGCGACATGTTGAAGCTGCTCGTCACTCCCTTGCCGAAGCAAAATCTCCTGAAATGCTTCATCTTGCAGCATAACCAATGGATTACCACCGGCCTCAATAACTTTCCGATATGTCGCCGTGACCAATGGCGTTGCGAGAGTGCTGGCGTAAATCATAACGCGCTCGCCAGGTCGTACAGAAACACAGTACTCTACAAGCAACATGGCCAACTTCTCAACGCGGGGGTCTGACATCTAATACTCCTTGAGCGAATTCAACACAAACAACTACCCGGTCGTTGATATCACTAATCAGAATGAGAGGCGGATGCCTCAATTGATTATTAGGCCTTTGTCCTTAAACAAGAGTGTATAAAATCGAATTTGCCTATTGACGGTACGCTCATGAAATTATATCGTAAAGTAGGATGAGCCAAAGGTGCCGACTGAGGGAGACGGCCTAGGCAACAAACATGTCATATTCAAGTGTTGTTAGTGGGATTCGCTTTACGGGTTTGGTTGCGACTATATGGTGTCAATCGCTATTCATTCGTCTTAGATTTCTCGTAGGAGGAGGTTAAGGTGTACCCTGAAGATCGCGTCCTGGTGGCCTATTTACCAAATCCGGCTGATTTCGAAATAATCCGCGAAGAGGGTTGGTACCGGATACCTGAGAGATATGCGCCGAAAGGGCTCTTCGCCGAGTACTTTGCTTTTTACTTCGGAAGTAAATTTGGAGCCGAGAAATGGGCCGTTCACTACTATACGCGCCAGATGGGTTACGAATTGGTGAAGCGGTCAGATCTACTCCCGAAACAGCCGGACCATCCGCGGGCCGGGGAAAACTATTTCAAAGTCTCGCTAGGGCCGTTGTTGAAATTGTCGCAGCCGATAGTGAGTATGCGCCTTCGTCGGGTGACATTCCTTCACACAACTTGGGATAGATTTCAAGATGCTCGTGAGATTAATGACCTATTTATCCAAGGTGGAGAATATTGCGACAGATTGTACGCGACGCTTAAGGAGCGTGGAATTCAGGCAGAGCGCAATTTTCAAGTTGAGGATCGTGGGGATACCTATAAGGTTCCACTGGTGATTCCTTGTCAAAATGGCCGCGTTGAAATCACACAAGATCAGTTGCCAAGAAGTAATGTCGAAGTGGAGAAGCTTGCGGAGGAAATTGAAGGGTTGATCGAAACCAAGGGCGGCAGCAGGTCGAATTAAATCTCAAATAAAAGAGATATTTGATCTACAGCCTTCGTTTGTCCTGGTCAGTAGGCTTTCAACCTTTGACTCCTGACCGGTCATACGGGTAGACGAGCATAAGATTCTCAACAACCAATCTCGTATTAGCGTTGCGTCCCAGCTGCCAGATAGCCTCATCGGTTTGGCGAAGACTCTGGATGATTTCTGCTTCTTTCCATTCAAATGAAAGACGGTGCAATCTTTCTCGTTCGTCCAGGTTGACAGTAATCGCCTCTTGCGCTCCCCCAAACAGAAATAGGACCAGGTCCCGCCACCAGACAAGCCAGGTACGGAGCAGGGCAAGTAACTCTTCAGGGTTCTTCGAGATGCGGGAGGCCAAGTCAAAGCGGCCGACGCGATTGAGCGTCAAGGCGCTGTGCAATGTGGCCAAGCGTTCAGTTCGATCTTCTAATAGCTTGGGTTCATCAACTGCCTGAATCGCCCAACCAATTCTTCCATCCGCCAGGTGGGCCAACATGCGTGCCTGGCCTGGCTCGACATCCCATCTATCCGCTAGCGCCTTCTGTATGACGACTGCTGGTACCGGTCGAAGCGCGACCTGCTGGCAGCGCGAGCGAATAGTCGGGAGAAGAAGGTCGGGATCGACGGCCGTCAAAACAATCACGGCGTAATTAGGTGGCTCCTCAAGTGTCTTTAAAAAGGCATTGGCTGCATTTGGGTTGGCATCGTTAAAGCCATTGATCAGGGCGACCTTATAACGTCCTTCTGTCGTGGTAAGGCTGAGCGCCTGTTGGATCTCCCGCAATTGCCCGATCTTCAATGCGCGTTTTCCACGGCTGCCCAGCTCGCCTTCAATCGCGATCACATCTGGATGCTTGCCAGCTCCAATCAGTAGACAGGCTCTGCAACGGCCGCAAGGCCGGTCTGATAGAGACGGGGCTTGACAATTCAGCGCTTGGGCGAAGGTCAATGCCAGTGTCGTTTTGCCTACCTGGGACAGACCTGATATCAGATAGGCATGGACAAGCCGGTTAAGTTCTAACGCAGATGACAGCATGCTAACGGCCCAGTCATGCCCAATAATATCATTCCAGAGAGTCATGATGGATGGATTGTAAGCCGTATTGCGTAAGACGTAAAACGGCTAAAATGGAACCCCATCGGTGGGCTACCTATCGGATACAAACGCAGTATCCATTTCTGGTGGTTATTGCTGATCATGCCTGACACGGTTCTTTGAAGCCAGACTGGTTGTGGGCCATCATTCATGTGCATCCCGTTCGGGGATCCCACATGGAAAACATGTGGCTTTACCTTTTCCGATTTTCGCATTATAAATACGAATATGACCGCCGTACCCATAGCAGGCAATCTGAAAATCGACGATGTGGTCGCGGTAGCTCGTGGCCAACAAGTTGTACTCGACCAGAGCGTCTTGCCCAAAATCAAAGCGTCCAGAGCAGCGGTCGAAAGATTGATCGATCAGGGCGAGATCGTCTACGGAATAACAACCGGCTTCGGGCGATTTAAGGACGTGCACATCGATCCTGACCAAACGCGTGAGTTGCAGCAGAACCTGGTGAGGAGCCATGCGGTGGGTGTGGGCCCAGACCTGTCCAGATGGATCGTCCGGGCCATGATGCTGGTCCGAGCCAACACACTTGCCCTGGGTTTCTCCGGCGTTAGACCCGATGTGATCAACCTTCTCATTGGTATGCTAAACAGAGACGTCTGTCCTCGAATACCTTCCAAGGGATCGCTTGGCGCCAGCGGCGATCTGGCTCCTCTGGCCCATCTCGCCCTGGTCATGATCGGAGAAGGTGAGGCGACTTTTCAAGGTGAGAGATTGGGCGGTGCGCGCGCGCTCAGAGAGGCTGGTCTAGAACCTCTGGTGCTAGAGGCGAAAGAAGGCCTAGCCATTTTAAACGGTACATCCCAGATGGTGGCAACCGGCGCATTAATCGTGCGGCGAGCAATAAATCTGGCCTTAACGGCCGACACGGCAGCAGGCATGAGTCTTGAAGCTCTGAATGGCACGGACCGGGCCTACGACAAACGTGTTCATGAAGTAAGACCACACCCCCGGCAGATAGACTGCGCGCGGTTCCTGAGAGCGATCCTTGACGGCAGCCAACTTTTACGTTCGGCGGAATCCAGAAATGTCCAAGACCCTTATACGCTGAGATGCGTTCCCCAGGTTCACGGCGCAATCCGGGATGCGATCGCCTATGCAAAATGGGTGATAGACATCGAACTCAACTCTGTCAATGATAATCCGATCATATTTGTTGACGAGCAGAGTGGAGAAACCGACGTCATCTCCGCCGGGAACTTCCATGGCGAACCCGTAGCTATCGCCATGGATTATCTTAAATTATCGCTGACCGAGCTCGGTAATATGAGTGAACGGCGCGTAGCGCGACTGGTTGACGCGGACAGTAACCATGGTGTTTTACCCATGTTCTTGACAGAGAAGGGTGGGCTGGAAAGTGGATTTATGATGGGACAGTATACGGCCGCAGCCCTGGCCTCGGAGAACAAGGTATTAGCCCATCCCGCAAGCGCCGATACCATCCCCACTAGCGCCAATATTGAAGACCACGTGAGCTTTGGAGCTACAGCTGCGCGCCAGGCTGAAGAGATCTTGGGAAATGTGGAGACTATCGTGGCCATCGAGTTGATGTCAGCTGCTCAAGGTGTCGATTTCCGCCTACGCGGAGCTAAATTGACGAGCATGAGCATGGGTACCGGCACTGCCGCAGCCTACCACCTGATACGAGAACAAGTACCCTTTTTGGAAAAGGATGTAGTATTGGCCCCTTATTTCGAGGAAGTACGAAGGTTGGTCGCCGCCGGTTCGATAAAGGAAGCTGTCGAATCTGCCGTTGGTGTAGCTCGAGATTGACAGCAGCCTTGCTTCTTAACCAACAACAAGGAGCCGGTGGTCCAGCCATCTTAAGCGGAGACAAATGAAATGAAAGAAGTCGTGATTGTAAGCGCAGTGCGAACACCTATCGGCCGCTTCGCCGGCACCCTATCGGCCGTACGACCCGATGACCTGGCCGCCCTCGTTATCAGGGAAGCGATTGACAAAGCAGGCGTCGATCCGGGAGAAATAGAAGAGGTCTATATGGGCTGTGCCAACCAGGCCGGCGAAGACAATCGTAATGTCGCTCGAATGTCCACCTTGTTGGCAGGCGTACCGGACCACGTGGCCGCAGTGACCTTTAACCGGCTCTGTGCGAGTGGACTAAACGCCGTTAACCAAGCTGCTCGAGCTATTAAGGCCGGAGAAGGGGATATATTTGTAGCTGGCGGTGTAGAGAGCATGTCCAGAGCTCCTTATTCGATCTCAAAGAATTCCCGCGCTTGGGGCCCTCCTGGAAATGTAACCGCCTACGATACAACCCTGGGTTGGCGCTATCCCAATCCAAAAATGGAGGCACTGTTTCCCCTCGAGGCGATGGGAGAAACCGCCGAGAACATCTACGAACTTAGCTGTATAGGGAATGTACAGGGAGGGCAGATTTCCCGAGAGGACCAGGATGCATTTGCGTTTGAGAGCCAGCGGCGCGCATGCGATGCGATTAATGCCGGCCGTTTCCAGAATGAGATCATTCCGGTTCCCATACCTCAGAGGAAAGGGGATCCGATCCTGATGGACACCGACGAACACCCGCGAATCAAGAAAACCGAGGACGGATACGCGCTTGCTACCAGCAAGGAGATCCTGGCCAAGCTACGACCGGCCTTTCGTCGCGATGGAACCGTCACAGCCGGAAACGCCAGCGGGCTAAACGATGGGGCGGCAGCCCTGGTCCTGATGTCGGCCGAGCGAGCGGAGAAGATGGGAATTATGCCGATGGCCCGGTGGATTTCTTCGGCCGCTGCTGGAGTGGACCCTCGCACGATGGGCCTTGGTCCGGTGCCCGCCACTAGAAAAGCATTGAAGAGAGCTAGCCTGACATTGAATGACATCGATCTAATCGAGCTCAACGAAGCCTTTGCGGTTCAATCGCTGGCGGTGATGAGGGAACTTGGTCTGGCATCCGAGAGGACTAATGTAAACGGAGGCGCCATTGCTCTTGGCCATCCGCTGGGTTGCTCCGGCGCAAGAATATTAACGACACTCCTCTACGAAATGAAGAGACGGAAAGACATCGGAGAATCTATGCGATATGGCCTGGCCACTCTATGCGTTGGAGTGGGTCAAGGGGAAGCGACGATAGTGGAATTGGGGTGAGGGGACGGTTTATAGAGAACGAATCAAGATCGTGAACCGTACGCCCCATAGCCGGATAAGCTCGTGGGCGCATGACGACCGATCTCTGCGAGCTTGCTAAATATGCGAACATTAGTTACCGGCGGAACGGGCTTCATCGGTTCAAATCTGGTGGAGGCCCTCAACGAGAAAGATATCGTCCCAGTGGTCCTGCGAAGGGCAACTTCGTCCTTGGAACTGCTGGATGGGCTGGAGTACGAGGGTGTCATAGGCGATATCCTCGACCCGCCAGAAACTCTCGCGGAAGTGATGTCCGGCTGCGATTGGGTGTTTCATGTGGCAGCGTTATCCGATTACCGTTGGCAGGACAAAGATCTGATGTACCGTGTGAACGTGGGGGGTACGAAGAACCTGATTTTGGGGGCTAAGGAAGCTGGCGTTGGCCGTTTTATTTTTACCAGCTCCATAAGTGCCCTATATCTTCCTGAAGAGGGTGCATTGGTGAACGAATCCAGCCAATTCAACCTGTCACCAGATCTCTTCCCATATGGACATAGCAAACACCTTGCAGAGATCGAAATAAAGAAAGCTGTCGAAGAGGGTTTTCCGGCCGTTATTCTCAACCCATCCGCGGTTGTCGGTCCACGCGGGATCAATTCATCCGTTAGTTCGCTGTTTATGGAAGCCTCAAAAGGGCGTCTCCTGTTTTATCCAACAGGGGGATTAAGTGTCATCGCCGTTAAGGATGTCGTGGCAGGACATATCGCCGCTGCTGAACGCGGGCGGATTGGTGAGAATTACATTCTTGCCGGAGAGAACCTTACCTATCGTGAAGCATTAACTGTTGGCTGCGAAGTTGCCGGACAGAAGCCGCCAATTGTCAAAATTCCAGGTTGGTTACTTCCGCCATCAGCTACTCTATTCACAGGTTTACATAAAATATTCGGTGATAAGATTCCCTTGGAGGCGAACCAGATTCGATTGGCCGGCAGGATGATATATGCTGATGGGGAAAAGGCCATTCGCGAACTCGGATTGCCCCAGACCCCCTTCAGGGTTGCTGTCCAGCTGGCTTTCGAATGGTATCGGGAACACGGATACCTTAACTAAAATTCGAAAAGGTAGCGCAAGGGGGAAGTAAATAAGGCAACTGGTACTGTAGTACTAGTAAATAAGTTGGATTTGCATAATTTTTAGATTGTGGTACTCTTTTAGCGGCTCCCCCCCAGAGATGCCCCGATAACCGCCCGGTTATCGGGCATCTCATTTTTTTTGCCCTTTGCCCGCCTGACACCATTCGTGTTCTGATTGCGATATCCCTCGTAAGCAGGGTATTTTTCCAATCGCGAATCGGTCATATTCGATGATATCCTACATATACTTACAGGAACTAGACATCACGTCAACTAGACATAACGTTAACTAGACATAATGTCATTGAGCATGGTGTCAATTGAATGTGATGTAACTAGACATAATATGTATTTGCAGGTTCTAGGTTGTGGGTGGTGTGGATTGGGGCAAGCTGACATGGTTAGCAAGAGCTAACCCAAGATCAGCTAATTAGGGCTCGAAGGAGAATTCTAGTCCATTACCTCCAGCGTCTACTCGAACGATAGCCATGTTTTCACGATTCCCGCTGAGCAGAAAATCAGCAAGGGGCTCGCGAAGGTTCCTGGCGATGATGCGACGCAGAGGTCTAGCGCCAAATTCTGGCTGGTCGTTCTGGGCCAGGAGCCATAGCTTGGCGTCGTCTGACAGATCTAAATCAATGCCCTGCTTACTGGCCAGCCGGAATTCTTTCTTTAACATTAAATCTAAAATATCCGCCAGTTGTTCTGGAGTCAGCTGGTGAAATAGGATGATTTCGTCAAGACGATTGAGAAATTCAGGACGGAAGAAACGACGTACCTCCTCCAGCACCAGCTCCTTTTCCCGTTCACCGATCACCGGTATGAGCATGTGGTATGCGCCCAAATTGCTGGTCATTATGATGACCGTTTCGCTGAAAGTTGTCAGCCTTCCCTGGCCGTCAGTTAACCGACCTTCGTCCATAACCTGAAGCAGGAGGTCAAGGACTCGGGGATGGGCTTTTTCAACCTCGTCAAAAAGTACGACTGTATACGGCCGTTCCCGGACGAAATCGGTGAGCTGCCCGCCACCTTCAAACCCGACATAGCCGGGGGGCGCACCGATCAGCCGGTTTACGCTTGCTTCTTCCTGGTATTCGCTCATATCCAAGGTAACCATGGCATCTTCGGTGCCAAACAAGAAGTCGGCCAGGGTTTTCGCCAACTCAGATTTTCCGACGCCACTTGGTCCGAGAAATAGGAACGAGCCAATTGGTCGCTTTGGATCCCGCAGGCCCACACGCGCTGTCTTGACGGCGCGGCTTACGGCCAAGATGGCCTCGTCTTGGCCGATGATGCGCTCGTGCAGGTGTTCTACCATGTTTGCATACCGGCTCTGTTCGTCCTCACCTAACTTGGCGATAGGAATCTTGGTCATCATACTAGCGGCGACCATGACATCCTCACTGCTCAGCCTTCCGTCGCCTTCGACTTCGGGCAAGATGATGGCGTGCTCACCGGCTACCATGCTAACCATTGCACTGGCCCGATCCAGCAACTGGACTGCGGCCGCGGGGAGGACGGTGGTCTTGATGTACTGGT